>NZ_JASHIV010000006.1:0-243942 GCF_030733525.1 Bacillus sp. MMSF_3328
GCACTTCGCTTTCCGCGGGGCGACGCTGAGCCTCCTCAGAGCAAGCTCTTGCGGGGTCTCAGCCTTGCCGCTATCTCAACCAGGAGTCTGCGTGCCTTCCACTCCAATCAACAGGTCTTCGAAATTTTGGCATGGTTTCCATTGAAAAGTTGTTTAACACAAATAACTCTTTTGGGTGGTTATACCCTTTTTTCAATCTGATTCAACTCATAGACTCTTTTCCTCTTGCTAATGGAGGCTGCTGATTTGCGTTGCAGGCACTTCGCTTTCCGCGGGGCGACGCTGAGCCTCCTCAGGGCAAGCTCTTGCGGGGTCTCAGCCTTGCCGCTATCTCCCGCAGGAGTCTGCGTGCCTTCCACTCCAATCAGCAGGTTTTCGGAATTTATATGGTAAGCCTTGGCTGAAATGTTATGCAGCTTAAATAACTCTTAGTCTGCTTATAACTTGATTTTGGGAGCCTTTAATTACTGAACAGCTTTATTTCGTCAGCTTTCCTTATAAGTCATCTACTACCAAATAAACAGCTTTGACTGGGCCATGGACGCCGACGATTAGGTTCATTTCGATGTCGGCGCTGTTGCTTGGGCCGGAGATGAAGTTGATGCAGGATGGGACTTCTTCTCCTTTGGCTGCGATTTCGTGGATGGCTTTGGCTGCCTGGGTCATTCTTGGTACGATGGTGCTTTTTGGGATGATGGCAAAGTAGATGGCTGGCAGGAGGCTGACGGACCGCCCTTTTCCTTGGCCGCTGAATAGGACAACGGTTCCGGATTCTGCCAGGGTTGTGTCACTGAAGGTGATCCCGATATCGGCGGTGGCTGAAATGGCGAGGTTTTCTTCCCCGGCTTCGGGATCCCATACATGCAGATCGATTCCGTCCGTTTTAAGGGTGCTTTGCATGCTGCCGAGCCCGCATTCTTCAAAACGGGGGTCATCCCATGTGACGACTGATTTTCCGCCTGTTTCCTTTATCAGTTCTGTTATCAGAAAAGGAAGGTCGGCTGTTACTGTCCGATGCACTTCTGTATGGATGATTTCACATTGCTTGATGAGGACTTCGGCAAGCTCATCCTGTGAAAAGCCCTTTAGGACCTCCCACTGCGGATTATGCTTCCAGACCGGCTTTTCAACATGAATGCGCCGTTCCCGTCCAAGATTCTTCGCCAGGTTATCCAGGAAAGATGAGCGGTTTTGGATTTGTCCTGCAGGCATTATTTGTCACCCTCTTTTTCTCTCTTTTTGAACCAGTCCCTGAACCGGTCTTTCTTAGGTGCCGGGAATTCGCGGATATCTGTCCAATTTTTCAGCGGGCCGGGTCCTTTGGAAATTTTCTCATCCTTTGAAAAGACGCCAAGTGCCGCCGGTGCCAGCTTTGAACCGATATTGTACATGGCCGGTGAAGCAGTACCCATGCTGAAGGCCTTCATGGAAAGATTCTCAAAGGCAGGAGCCCTGCCCTCTTTCTCGACAATTTCCTGGCGATGGCGCAGCAGGTGCTCGTGAAGCGGAATCTTCACCGGGCATGCCTCTGTGCACGCCGCGCATAAGGTCGAAGCATAAGGAAGTTCTTTAAATTCATCATAGCCGCCCAATAATGGCGACAGGACAGCCCCGACCGGTCCCGGATAGATGGAGCCGTAGGAATGTCCGCCTACATGGCGGTAGACCGGGCAAACATTGATGCAGGCTGCACAGCGGATGCAGTGCAGGATTGACTGGAAGGCCGTCCCCAATATCTTCGAGCGCCCATTGTCGACGATGACCAGGTGGAATTCCTCCGGTCCGTCAACATCGCCCTCCTGCTTGGGTCCGGTCAGGCCGGTGACATAGCTTGTCAGCTTCTGCCCGACTGCCGCCCTTGTCAAAAGGCTGACCAGGACCTCCATTTCTTCCCAGGTCGGTACAATCCTCTCCATGCCCATAACGGTGATCTGCGTCTTCGGGATCGCCGTAACCATCCGGGCATTTCCTTCATTCGTCACAAGAGAAACCGTGCCGGACTCTGCAATGGCAAAATTGCAGCCTGTGATGCCGATGTCTGCCTCCAGGAATTCCTTGCGAAGCTTTTCCCGTGCAAACAAGGCAAGCTCTTCCGGCTTTTCCGTTTTGTCATAGCCCAGCTTCGCTTTGAACACATCGCGGATTTGTTCTTTGTTTTTATGAAGTGCGGGCGTGACGATATGGGAAGGAGGATCATGGTCATCGACCTGCAGGATCCACTCCCCAAGGTCAGTTTCAATGACTTCACAGCCGGCCTTTTCAAGCGCCTCGTTCATGTTGATTTCTTCTGTGACCATTGATTTGGACTTAACGACCTTTTTTCCTTTTTTCCGTTTTACAACATTCGTGATATAGTCATTCGCTTCTTCCGCCGTTTCCGCAAAAAAGACATGGCCGCCGCGCTTTGCCACATTTTCGCTCAGCTGCTCCAGATAGTAGTCAAGATTTTCTATTGTATGGGAGCGGATTTCTTCGCCAAGCTGGCGCCAGCCCTCCCAGTTCCCAAGCTCTTCCGCTGCATTCAGGCGCCCTGTGCGGAAGCGCCCCTGTGCAGAGGAAACGGCTCCGCGCATAAACGTATCATTGATGCCGCCGGCAACCCGTTCCTTAAAGGGCTTATCTCCAATCTTCATTGCCATTTTTATTCCCCCTCTTTCTCTGCACTTTTATCTGCTGTTCAGGACGGATGCTATGTGCATTACTTTGATCTGCTTTCCGTGCCTCTCGATCCGCCCGCCGATATTCATCAGGCAGCCGCAATCTCCGCCTATTAAAATATCAGCCTCTGATTCTTCAATATGCATGACTTTTTCATCGACCATCTGCTCTGAAATCGGTGTCATTTTTACCGAAAAAGTGCCTCCAAATCCGCAGCAGTCATAGCTGTTCTGAAGCGGCCTCATCTCAAGCCCCTTCACATTGCCCAGCAGCTTCATCGGCGCTTCCTTCACTCCGAGCAGCCTCGTCATATGGCAGGAAGTATGATAGGTTGCCTTCCCATCAAGCCTGGCACCGACATCCTCGACGCCGAGCACATCAACAATGAACTGCGTCAGTTCAAACGTTTTATCAGCCAAACGCTGGGCCCTCTCTTCCCATTTCGGGTCCCCTTTGAAAATATGGGGATATTCTTTGAACATCGTGCTGCATGATCCCGAAGGAGATACCACATAATCTGCATGCTCAAAAACTTTTATCATATGTTTCATCGATTCTTTCGCTTTTTCCACATAGCCGCTGTTGTAAGCAGGCTGTCCGCAGCATGTCTGGCGCTCCGGGAAATCGACCTCGCAGCCGAGCCTTTCGAGCAGCTCCACGGTATCTTTTCCCGCTTCAGTCTGGAATATATCGATCAGGCAGGTAACAAATAATGATACTTTCATCGGTTTCACCTTTTCCTTGTTATCGCTTTCACTTCTTTTGAAAGCTGATTCACTTTTTTTACTTTTGATACTATATAGTTTAAATCTTTATAGGTTTATAGTCAACAGGTCATCAGATGACTTTAGTACACTAAAATACTTTCCTGAGAAAAAGACAGGCCCCTTATAGGAACCTGCCGATTATCAAGCTGTTTTTTTCAGCTGCCTGCTTTCCGTACGGTTCTGTTTTTCCCCTTTGTACAGCATCACGAGGATGAAGCCGGCGGCAAGCGCGAGGATGGCTGTCCCTGCATTCAAGCCTAAGCCATTGATGGCTGTATAGCCGATCCCCCCGGCAAAAATGACATAGAAGGTCATCGGGATCAGTGTTTTTCTGATCAAATTTCCTTCTTTTCCGATCAGGCCTGCAGAAGAGGACGCAGCCACAACATTATGCACACAGATCATATTGCCGGCAGCTCCGCCGACTGCCTGCAGGGCAACGATTGTGGCAGGTGCTGCCATGATATTGTCTGCCACCCCGAACTGGAAGAGCGAAAACATCATATTGCTGATTGTATTGCTTCCGGCCGCAAATGCGCCGATCGCTCCAATCGTCGGTGCTGCAAGCGGCCAGTAGGAGCCGAATACCTCTGATATGCCCTCAGCGAGTGCGAGCGGCATGCTGGTATAGTCAGCTGCGTTGACGCCGGAATTGATGAATACCTGCACCATCGGCACTGCGAAAATAAGGGCTGCCATGGCACTGACAACGGTTTTGACAGAATCTTTGACCGCCCGGCCGTATGCTTTCATATTCATCCTGTAAATAAGGATGGAGATCAGCGATACAGCAATGAATACAACACCGGGAATATTCAGCGGCTTGGATTCAACTGTGATGACTGTCCCGAATACATTCTCAAGGCTGATGACCCAGGACTGGATCCACCCGGCAAACGGGAGTGTCTTCAGTCTTGTCAGCACCAGCAGTACCGCAACAAGGATGTAAGGCATCCAGGCTGCCAGGAAAGAGACAGGCTTTTTCGCAGCATCTTCTTTATCAACCTGGAGGGTTCCCGTCCAGGCAGGATCCCAGTTGTCTGCTGAATCGAAATCCCAGGACTTTTTCGGAACAAGGAATCCCTTCCTTGCTGCCGGCACCACAATGGCAAGTCCTATCAAACCGCCGATCATGGACGGGAATTCCGGTCCAAGGAGATTGGCCACAAGCGCGTAAGGCACCGTGAATGCGAGTCCTGCGAAAATAGCAAACTTCCAGATGGCAAGCCCTTCTGCAATCGATTTATTTTTTCCAAAGAAATAAGTCAGCATCGTAACCATAAAGAGAGGGATGAATATCCCAATCACTCCGTGAATCAGGGCAACCTGGCCGCCGATACCGTTTATGTATGCCTCCATCGTTGTTCCTTGTTCAGCAACATAGCTTTGGACAAGCGGCGAATCCTTCAGTCCGGTATTGACGCCGATCAGGATCGGTGTACCGACGGCTCCATATGATACCGGCGTTGACTGCAGGATCAGGGCAACCATGACAGCTCCCATCGCGGGGAATCCGATTGCCACAAGAAGCGGACCGACAATTGTCGCCGGGGCTCCCCATCCTGCGGCACCTTCCAGGAAGGAACCGAACAGCCAGCAGACGATGATCGTCTGGACGCGCCTGTCAGGCGAGATGCTCATAAAGCCTTTACGTATCGTAAAGATGGCACCGCTTTCTTTCAAGGTGTTAAGAAGCAGGATTGCTCCGAAGACAATCACCCCTACTTCAAGGGCGGTCGCCAGGCCTTTGACAGCAGCAGCCCCGATCTGGGCGCCAGGCACCTTCCACACAGCCATGGCCATCAGGACGGTTACGATCAGCGATAAAGGCATGGCCTTATTCGCTGGCCATCTCAATATGACTAAAAAAACAAATACCGAAACAATCGGTATGGTAGCAATGAGAGCGAGCATTCCAATACTCATGGTTTTTCTCTCCTTTTTAATCGCATATTCATTCATCATGTTAACAGGTCATCAGATGACTTTATTCTATTAAACAGTATAAGTAAAACGCTTTCACATTACAATAGGAAATTTTCAGATATTAACTTTTGCAGGGAGTCCCGCTTTTCGGTTTTAATGGATTCCTAAATACCGAGCAAAGAATCATAAAAAATAAATAAGCCTGCATCCCCCTCGGATGCAGGCCCTCACTCTTCCATTTCGTTCATATATTTCATCAGGACCTCTTCCACACTATGCAGGTGGTCAAGCATCAGCTGCTGGGCGCGGGGCCCATCCTGGTCCCGGATGCTTTCATAGATGCTCTGGTGCTCGAGTGTGAGGCGGCCTAAAGCTTTTTCGGTAGAATACAGCCAGATTCTCCTTGTCTCACGCATGGTGGTCACCATCATTTCCGAAACATTATTCATCAGGCTGATCAGCAGATCATTTTGCGACGCCTTGGCAATCGCCATATGAAACTGAAAATCCGCTTCTTCCCCAAGCTCTTCATCGCTGGCCTTTTTCATCTGCTCAAGCGCTGATTCAATTTCAGCCAGCTGCTCTACCGTACGCCTTTCTGCAGCAGCACTGACGGCGCCGACCTCAAGGATCCTCCGCACCTCCAGAAGATTTTTAACATCTGTCTTTTTCATCAGCATGGCTGTATACACTGGAAGCGTCAGCATATTGGATTCAAATTCCCTGATATAGGTTCCTTCGCCCTGATGCATTTCCACAAGCCCCATGGCACGCAGAGCGCTCAAGGCCTCCCGGACCGCAGACCTGCCGACCTGGAAGTTTTCAGCCAGCTGCTGGACCGAAGCAAGCTTATCTCCCGGCTTCAGCTCTCCTGACTTGATCATATCCATTAGCGCCTCAGCAATTTCTTCATATATTTTACGCGGTTTAATCCGTTTATAGTTCACATGGCTCACCCCATTATCCTTCTGCTTCTGATTTTATAGCATAATGGATGAACGGACAATGCGGAGAGGCCTGCTAAGATTCTTTTTATCTGGCATAGGGTTCAATCAGCGGCTTTTCAGACCGGTAATACATCTGAGCATCAGGCCCTGAGATCAAGACGCCCTTCCCATCCTTTTCAATATAAATGACTGACTCCAGGCCGCTTCCCCATTTAGGCTCTGTCCCGGAAAGAAGGTAAGGAAATCTTTCATCATGATTGTCGTCCATCGTTATTTCCCTGTACCATTCTTCACTATCAAAATTTCCCCTGGTCCATGTTCCTGTCTCCAGCAGTGCTCCCTGGCGGAGAACTGTCCGTTCTGCTGAAGGGTGCAGCAGGACCACTTCTGCATTCTCAACACTGGCCAAATAGACGGCAGGATCCTTTGTGTCATAGACCCCATGGTAAAACATAGCCGCTGCAAGTGAAGCCGCAAGCAAAGCAAAATTGGCGGCAAACCCCAGCCAGGCAAACCGCCGGTACTTTGCCCATCTCCCTTCTTTGCCCCTGGAGAAAAAATAGAGAATCCATACCCCGAGAGGCAGTATCGGCAGCCGGATGGGCAGGCCGTCACTTTGCCAGTTAATTGAAAAAGAAAAGAGTCCAATAAACATAATGAGGATGATTTTTAATACCTTGGGCTTTTCATCCTGCTTTTTATATAAAACGATTGCGGCAATCACAATAGCTGCATAAGCCAATATGGTGGCTGCCCATTCTACTGCGTTACCTGTAAAATCCAGATTGATCATGGAGCTCACCTCCTGCTGGTTCCATTTACTGTTATATGTATGATAACAAAGAAAAAGGACCACTGCGCATGGTCCTTTTCAGATATGCTGCTGGAACTGCAGGGTGCCGATTCTTTCCGGGGAAATTCCTGTTTCTACATAGCTTCTGGCCTGCTTCCAGCTGCCTTCTCCGTCTTTTTTGAAGGTATCGAAAAAGAGATTGGCTGTGCCGATCCGTTCTCCCTTTATAATAATCGAGGCCGACAAGACCGCCATCACTTCATCCTCCTTCAGCGGAATGACAGCAAGCTCCTTCAAATCCCAGATCCCTTCATTCTCTTTTACATACCGAAATCCCTGCCCCCAGCCTTTGACCGACTCATCGTAGCCAAAATCATCAATCTGATCCCCGCGGATTTCCCTTGCCTGATAATCCTTTGATATCAGCTCTTTCATTTCTTCGAGCGATGAGTTCCTCCAAACCTGGAGGTAATGATTGAGAAATGATTTGAATTCCTGTTCCATTGCTCAGCCTCCTGTATATTCTTGTTGGAGTTAACTTCTACAGTAGAGAAGGGATATCCTTTTCCTGAAAGGATTATTTGATCGGTACTTCCATTTGGAATTCTTCTATGAGCTCGGGAGCCTTTTCATTAAAATATTTGATGAAAAGACCTTCATCCGGCGTATTCGGGAACACTTCTTCAACAAGATAAGCTTCGCCTCCTAAATATTCCCGGGACTTCTCAATGCCATGATAAAATCCCCCATTTTTATCTGTAAGCATAAACTGAAAATCATTCAGGAACGCCAGGGAGCTTTTATATTTATAGGCAATTATGAGTGTTTGGTCTGCCCTTTCAATTCCTTCTATTTCAATGCTGCCCATTTCTCCCATCTGGAAGGCTGCTTCAGTTGAGAGCGGGGTACTACTTAGAGGCGTATCTTCTTTAAACCTGTTTGAAGTCCCATTTATCACCTGTATGGTTACGGTTGACGAACCTTTGTCCACTTGCTCGAAAAACTCTTTGTATTCAGTCACACTGTACCATTGGCCGTTTTCTTTTGTCTGGGTCCCCATTCCCATTGTCCAATTGTTTAAATTCCTTAAAACTTTGCCATTTTCATCAATAAGCCTGATTGTATGAGACGGATAGGGCTCCCTATTGTTATATGGCTCCTTATATCGGAGATTAACCGATGTAGTCAGCGGGCTCAGCTTAATACTCTTTAGTTCTAGTACTTTGTTTTCCCACTGTTTAACCATATTCATAGGGATGGTTTTAATATCCTCTGATTTTTCAACAGGGAACTGGAACCGGAACGAGAAGTCCTTTTCCCATTTGTAAGATTTGTCTGTTGTAGCTTTATATAGAAAGTCCACCTTTATTTTATCCGGCATTTCGCCTTTATCATAATCGTACGTAAAGGTTGAGATGCCTGCCACTTTGTTTTCAGAAATCTGTTCATCCCTTACACCATTCCTGGAGATACCCTCTTCAGAATGATTAAGGGGTATATAAGCATCGATTTGTTTATATGAGTAATTATTTATCGGCTTTTCTGATTCAATCACATAACTGATTGAGAGTCTGCGTCCATCGTAAACCGCTTCTTTTATGCTCATCTTAATCCCATCTTCCTGCTTTTCTAAAGATAAAAGCGATACATTTCCGTCATTTGAGGCCTTTTGGAGCCCTTCATCGCCAAAAAGGCTGAAGATGGAATCAAAGAAAGGAAAGTTTGAAAAAGCAAATGCCTTTGTTCCTGATCCGAATAAAGCCAAGGAACCTGCCAAAGTGAGGAGAACTGCAGCTGCTGCAATCGATTTGATCCGCCATTTAATGAAAAGTGGTTTTTCACTATTTTTTATACAGTCCTGCACCTTCTGTCTGTCCTCTGCAGTAAATTCCACCTCACTAAAAAGATCTTTGCTTTTTATATCCTGTCCCATTGCATGTCCTCCTTTCTCAATATCGCCCCGAGCTTTTCTCTTCCCCGTTTCAGTCTCGTTTTGACAGTATTCTCTGATATACGAAGAGTGGAGGCACCTCTCCAACTGTAAACTCCTGATAGTAGTATAGAAAAATGACCTCTTTATATTTCGGGCTTAAAGACATGATACAATCCCTGATTTGCCTTTTATGGTCTTTTTCGAGTAACGCTGCCTCAGGGCTGTCCGCATGAGGTGTTGAGTTGTCCTCCTGTTTACCTGGTAAAAGTATCCTTTTGAAGTACGCACTCTTTAAATGGTCTTTGCACTGGTTAATGGTGATCCGGTACAGCCAGGTCTTCAGGGAAGACTCCCCTTTAAACTTTTGCAGGCTGGAGCTGCAGCTGATAAATACATTCTGTACAATATCCTTGGCCAGCCCGGCATCCTTTACATAAGAGAAAGCAAGCGTTGCAAGCTCCGTTCCGTATGTAACCATGATTTCTTCTAATATTTCTTCCAAATTTTCATTCTTTGCCAAATCCGGATTAAAATCCTGCTCACCTTCTATATACACCAAAACCCACCACCTTGTTTAAAATTCGTGATTTGACGAGGTGAAGCAGCTGAGGGTTTCAAATTTTTTTAAAAAACAAATAATTATCATTATATCTCACACCTTTTTACAAGTAACCCATTCACTGTGAAGAATAAAACCTAAGAACCAAGCCATATTAAAAGCAGATAACAACGAAGGGAGACAGCACAGTGGAATCGATGACGCGTGAGCAGATTCTGGCGGATTTGCAGAGGTCTTTTGAGGGCTATTTGAATGAATACGGGGCGGACAGTATAGGCACTTATGAGGAGCCGGGCCAGGGCGGGCGCTATTATTTCGGCTGCACGGTCAAGAAGGATGATCGGACGTTCCATATACATACACCTTTTGCACAGCAGGAGGATGGAAGATTTACGGCTCTTGGAAACGGCTGGACGGCCGAGACGGATGATCCGATGCTTCAGGACAAAAGGGGATATGGAGATCTGGAGAGTGCACTCAAAGAAATCTAGCATATAGAAAAGGCAGGCTGGACTGAAAGTGTCCGGCCTGCCTTCTTTCTTAAACCAAGGCTTCTTCATGCCTGTTCTGTATCCAGTCCTGCAGCTCTTCTTCTTTCAGCGGGCGGGAAAAATAATAGCCCTGTACATGCGGCGATTCGCTTAAAGAACCAATAAAGTCGATCTGGTCCTGATATTCTGCTCCCTCGATGACGACCTTTAAATTCAGGGAGCAGGACAGAGAAATGATGGCCCGCAGGATGGCCGAATCCTTTTCTGACATCGGCACCCCGTCGACGAAGGATTTATCAATTTTGATGGTCGAAATCGGTATTCTTTTTAAATACGAAAGAGAGGATACGCCTGTACCAAAATCGTCCAAGGCAACAGAAAGCCCCATTTCCCTGAACTGCGCCACTGCCTGAATGGCATTCTCGATATCGTGGATGACGCTGGTCTCCGTGATTTCCAATTCAAGCAGATGGCTGCTGATATCATATTTCTCAAGACTGTCTATTAAAACGTTCAGCAGTTTGGCTGAAGTCAGATAAGGGCCCGGGATGTTAATGGAAATCTGGTGAAGGGCTGCCCCTTCTTTTCGCCAGTGGGACAGCTGAAGGCATACTTTTTCAATCACCCAGTCTGTGACTTTGAAAAGCTTCCCGCTTTCCTCGAGGATGGGAATGAAAACGCCTGGCGAAATCATGCCATGCCTGGGGTGGTTCCAGCGCAATAATGCCTCCATGCCTGAAACTTCCCATGTGCTTGAGGAGATTTTCGGCTGGTAGACAAGAAAAAGGTCGTCATTTTCCATAGCAAGTGTGATATCCTTAGCCAGTTCCTTTTCAAAGCTGTAGGTATGGACAGCGGGATTATATTCAATTACCTCATGCTTGTACCTGGTTGTTGAATGCAGGAGTACAGCCATTGTGCTTGAGAACAGTTCTTTATGCGGCTGTTTATCGCTGGCTGAACTTACTGCACACACCATATCTATCACGAGCCGCTGTTTTCCGATGATCAGCGGCTGAGTGAATACAGCCATGATTCTATGCAAGGCTGCCTTTAATTTTTCATATTCATGCTCCCCGGAGGCGAACATCGCAAAACGATTTCCTTCGATGCGGTATGCCTTCATTTCCAGCGGAAGCAGCCCTTTAATTCCCACATGGACAGATTGGATGATTTCATCTCCGAATGAATAGCCAAAACCGCTGTTCCATTTCTCCAGGTCATGGATATGGATGATGGCCAGGCATCCTTTGCCCCCGTTTTTCAAATCCTGTTCAAACTGCCGCTGGTTCGGCAGCTTTGTAAGCGGATCAAAATAGCTCAGGCGGTATTCTACATAACGGTCCAGAAGGCTCGTCAAGCCGGAAATGGCAAGGAGAATCAAGATTCCCGCCGTGATGACGCCTATCAAGAGCCTCATATCCATACTATGCATCTCATGCAAAGCATGGCCCAATGGCGCATCTGTATAAAAAACAACAGCGGCCATACCGGTGTAATGCATACTTGTAATCGCAAGGCCCATGATAAGAGCAGTGGCCGCTTTTACCAGAAATCTGCCCATATATTTCTGCAGCACAGAAAATATATACAAGGCAACATAGGACACTACGACAGCAATGGCGATGGAGGCGGCAAACAGGCCCGGCTTATAGCTGTATTCAGCTTCCATCTTCATGGCAGCCATACCGAAATAATGCATGGCTGAGATGCCCATCCCCATGATGGCCCCTGAAATAGCAGATGGCCAATGAGTGCTGTTCTTCCGGTTGCTGATATAAAAGGCCAGATAAGAGGCCAAAAAGGCTGGAAACACAGAAACGATTGTAAGCGTCAAATCATACTTCATCGGCATCGGAAGCATGAACGCGCTCATGCCGATAAAATGCATGGACCAGATTCCGAGCCCCATGGCAATGGAAGACAGCAGCAGCCAGAACCTCTGCTGGAAAAAGCTTGGCTGCTGCATACGCTGGTTCATGGATAGTGCGGTATAAGACGCACAGCAGGCAATAATAATAGAAAGAAGAACAATCGGGACAGAATAATGTCCTTGCAGAATATATATATTCTCTGAGTCTCGGACTGTAAACATGGGTGTATAACCTCATTCATTTTTTATAGGCATATCATACTGGTTATATCGGCAGTTTTTTCCGATTATCAACTAAAAGATCACCTTCCGGCACATTGATGCTCAACTTATTGTTTTTTTGCTGTCATAACCATAAAATATGATTATCTGCAGCCTGTTTACTTATAGAACGGAGGAACCCTTTTGAAGCTTTCTTTTACCGATTACATCAGCATCTATATCCATCAGACCGACCTGACGCTGACCAGCTATGTAAAGAACAGGCTGGCGCCTTATAATCTGGCTCCCGAGCAAAATTTAATCATGATGCTGCTTTGGGAAAAGGATGGAATCACACAAAATGAAGTAGCGGAAAGGCTGCTGAAAGATAAAACCAATATTGCGCGCATGGTATCCAATCTTGAGAAAAAGGGATTTATCCAAAGGATCCAGCATAAAAGCGACCGCCGTTCCCTTCAGCTGTTCCTGACAGAAAAAGGCCGGGAGCTCGGGGAGCACATCATTCCCCTAACTGAGGAGTTCAACTCTCTCGTCTGCCAGGGAATCTCAGAGGAAGAGCAGAACGAAGTCAGAAGGATTCTCCGCAAAATGCAGGCAAATGTCCAGTAGTCTGTTCATTTGCCTGCATAAATGTTGCTACAACAACCAAGAATGTGGTAAAGTGATGTTTGTCTTATACAGCATCATTCACAGTTGCTATAGCAACCCAGAAAAATAAAGCGAGGTATTCTTATGTCAAACGTATTATTCATCAAAGCCAATTCCCGCCCGGCCGATCAGGCTGTAAGCGTTCAGCTCTATAATGCTTTTGTTGAAAGCTACAAAGAAGCTCATCCAGGCGAACAAATCACTGAGCTGGACCTATTCGGCGAAAACCTGCCATACTACAGCAATGATATGATGGGCGGCATGTTCAAGCTTGCTAAAGGCATGGAGCTTACGCCAGCTGAAACTGAAGCAGCAAACCTGGTAAACAAATATCTGGACCAGTTCCTGGCTGCAGATAAAGTGGTATTCGCATTCCCGCTTTGGAACTTCACTGTTCCTGCAGTACTGCACACTTATCTTGATTATCTCGGACAGGCAGGAAAAACTTTCCGCTATACAGCAGAAGGCCCTGTCGGTCTGCTGGGAGACAAGAAGGTTGTCCTTCTTAATGCACGCGGAGGCATTTATTCTGAAGGCCCGGCGGCAAGCGCTGAAATGGCCGTCAACTATGTGAGCACCATCCTGAACTTCTGGGGCGTCCAGAACGTTGAATCTATCATCGTTGAAGGCCATAACCAATTCCCTGACCGTGCACAGGAAATAATCAATGAAGGACTTGAAAAAGCAAAAGCGGCAGCGAAGGAATTTTAATCTGCCCGCACAATTTAGCCTGTTCCAATCGGAGCAGGCTTTTTCTTATATTGCAGGAATTGTCCAACTCTTTTAAGATACTAATATACGAAATAAGAGAGGCGGTCAAATGATGTCAGCTGCAGATACAGAGAATGGAATATTCAAGAGCGTATGCCCGCTGGACTGCCCTGATCAGTGCGGGCTGCTGCTGCAGAAAGAGAATGGAAGAATTGTTAAAATTGCCGGGGATCCGGAGCATCCGGTCACAAAGGGCCATATTTGCCAGAAGGTGCGGCATATGGCTGAACGGATTTACGATGAAAAGCGCCTGACACATCCTTTGCGAAGAATTGGCAAAAAAGGCGAAGGCAGATTTGAGAAAATAAGCTGGGATGAAGCCATTCGGGAAATCACCTCGCATTGGAAAGAGCTTCTGCAAACTGCAGGACCCGAGAGCATCCTTCCTTACAGCTTCTATGGAAATATGGGAAGGCTGAATTCCGAGGGCATGGACCGGCGCTTCTTCAACCGGCTTGGCGCTTCAAAGCTGGATTATACAATATGCCAGGCGGCAGGCACCGTCGGCTACCGCTACACGATGGGCGGAAGCTTCGGCATTGATCCTGAGGATACGATCCATTCTAAGCTGATGATTTTTTGGGGCATCAATGCGGCAAGCACGAATATGCACCAGATCGCCCTGGCGCAAAAGGCGCGAAAGAACGGGGCAAAGCTGATCGTCATTGATGTCCACAAAAATCAGACAGGACGGGCTGCCGACTGGTTCATCCCCATCCTTCCAGGGACAGATGCAGCCCTTGCCCTTGGCATCATGCATATCCTGTTTGAGGAAAACATGGCGGATGAAGAATTCCTCAGGAACTGTACGGTTGGACATGAAGAGCTGAAAGCGCATTGTGCTGCCTATGATCCTGCTGCTGTTTCCGCTATCACCGGCGTCCCTGTGGATGATATTTATAAACTGGCAAGGATGTACGGGACCATTTCCCCTTCCTTCATCCGGATCGGCAATGGGATCCAGCACCATGACAATGGCGGCATGTGCATACGCACCATCTCCTGCCTCCCCGCGATCACAGGCCAATGGCTGAAAAAAGGCGGCGGAGCCATTAAAGGCAATGGCGGGTATCTGGCACTCAATAATTTCAAGCTGCAGCGCCCCGATCTTCGGAAGGAGAGCAGGGCCCGGACCATCAATATGAACCTTCTCGGCCAGGCGCTTCAAGAATCAGAGCACCCGATTCTGTCATTGTTCATCTACGGGACCAATCCTGCGGTTGTCGCTCCGGAAGCCAATCTGGTCAGGGGCGGCCTCAAGAGAGAAGATCTTTTCACGGTGGTCCATGATTTATTTTTAACCGAAACGGCCAAATATGCCGATATCGTGCTCCCTGCGACTTCCTCTTTTGAAAATACGGATTTGTACACCTCATACTGGCATCATTATCTGCAGCTGCAGGAGCCGGTCATCAAACCTTATGGTAAATCAAAATCTAATGTGGAGGTTTTCCGGCTTTTGGCGGCAGGCATGGATTTTGAAGATGAGGCTTTTTCTGACACCGAGGCGGAAATGATCAGCCAGGCGCTCGATCATCCCGGAAATCCTGCCCTGGATGGGGTCACTTACGAAACGCTGAAGGAGAATAGCTTTGTGAAGGGTAAGGTACAGCCTCTTTTCCCTGGTAAACTGCCAACGCCGAGCGGGAAAATTGAACTGTATTCCGAGCAGATGGCAAAGGACGGCTATCCGCCGCTGCCTGTCTATACGCCGCTTGAAAAAGACAGCGAGCACCCGTTTTTCTTCGTCCCGGCGCCGAACCATAATTTCCTGAACTCCACTTTTTCCAATAATCAAAAGCATCAGGACCTGGAAAAAGAGCCGCAGCTGTTCATGAACAGTCAGGATGCACAGGAATTGGGGATTCTGGATGGGGACATGGTGAGAGTTTGGAATGACCGGGGCGAATGCATCCTGAAGGCGAATGCCGGGGATCGTGTGCTGCCGGGAGTCCTAGTGTCCCAAGGCCTCTGGGCAGATTCCCCCGGCAAAAAGCATCTTGTCAACGCACTCGTCCCTGACCGCATCGCCGACATGGGCGGAGGCGCCACCTTCTTTTCCGGACGTGTGAATGTGGAGAAATTCATATAAAAAAGGTGCCAGGCACGGGATTGCTCCCGATGCCTGGCACCCTCTTTTTATTTAAAAATCCCGAATGGCTTGCCGATTGGCAGCACGACTTTTCCAAAATGCGTATTCAGCACAATGGCCGCTGATCCATAAAAGGACAGAAGCGCAATGCACATTTCCGCAACAGCTGCCAGCATATGTGTCGCTTCATGCATAATGCCAAAGGTGCTCAGAGATAGACCGATAAACAGAAAATCGATGAACACGAAAATGAAAAACAGCACCTTATGGGTTTCCATAGCCCCTACCGTCATAAAGAGGCTGAAAATCAAATAGCCGACGAACGCGAACCCCAGCTGCTTCGGGTCTCCATCCAAGGCAAGGGCTTCTCCAAAGAAGCCAAGCTGGATCAGCCAGGTCATGCCGACGCCGAACCAGAACAATCCAAAAGCCCCGAAGGCCGTTGTCCCGAAAATATTATTATGCTTCGAATCCTGAACCGAAGCGAAAAGCTGCGCCAATCCGCCAAGGAAAAACGCCCAGGGAAGGATATAAGATAATCCGTCTGTCAGGCCCAATTTCTGTGATGACGCCACAAACGTGACCATGGCAAGGCCGAATAAGCCCAACGCGGATGGATCTGCTGCTGTGATTTTAACTTGTGTGTGATTCTGAGTCTCCATACTTTCCTCCTAATAAAAAACATACTTGTGTACTTTATAGGATAAAAGTAAGAGTGTCAACAGCCTATTAATGGGAAGGGCTTTATTACGCTGGTCAGCCCCATAGGCCGCTGATAAAATTCCACAGAAAGCTGCCTGTCTGAAGCTTCAGTAATGTGATCCCAATTACAAGGCACGCCCCAAGGATTATGCCTGCTTTTTTCCTCATTCTCTACTCCTCTTCAAAAGAGAGATTGACCGGTTCTTCGTGAAGATCTCTTGTAAAATCAATATTGGTTGTAGGGACGGAGGTGCTGACTTCCTCAAACTTCAATTCATCCACCCACACTTTTCCCCTGCCGGATAGTATGACGCCAAAGGCAATCACCGCACTATTTTCCGGCACATCGAGGACAATATCATAATAATTCCAGCCTGTACTTCCCTTGATCGGGCGATTGCCCATATTATCGAACTGCAGTACTTCATCGGAAGCATTATCTACTCTCATCCAAAAGCTGCAAAAGCCGTCCACATTATTTGATTTCAGGAAACCGGAAAACTTAAGCCGCTTCCCGCGATAATTTTTTGCGTTGATTTCCTGCATCATGGTCGCAAATTCTCCTGGCGCTTCCACAGTCTGTGACTGCAGATACCCTGATGATTTTCCTTTGTGAAAAGTCTCATGATCAATTCCCATCTGATAATTGAACGGATGGCTTCCACTGAGCACCCATCCTTTTGGCTTCTGTTCTTTGTCCATGTTTTTTTCCTCCTTTTGCTCCGCCAGTTTCCCGATCAGCTTTCTGTATTTTCCCGGCGGCAAATGATAATATTTTTTGAATGATCTTGTGAAGGCTTCCTGTGATTCGAATTGAAAGTATAAAGCAATATCAAGGATTTTCTCATCTGTATAAAGCAGCATATGGGCACTGTTGGCAATCCTTCTGTAGCGGATGTACTCGGAAACCGTCACCCCGACTTCCTTCTGGAAAATCCGGTGGTAATGAAACTTAGAAAACCCGGCTGTCTGAGCGATATTGTCCAGTGACAGGTCCTCATGAAGGCTTGATTCAATATGCTCTATGCTTTTCTGGATGATGGAACTGTAGGCCACTGCTGGCACCTCCTTCCATATTTAAAATAACAAAAGCAGATGGCGGTTTTTTTGACCTATATTGCTAAGTTGAGCAAGCTGCCATTATTTTTTCTCTTGGAAGAGCAATTGCCTTAATTTCTCTGTATGTGCAGGAGAGGTGAGATAAACAGCCTCATCCCCGATATACATGAAGGTGCTTCTCTCGTTTTCCCCGCCGAGCCACAGGTGGATCCCATGTGCCGGAACCTCCCCCTCCGGCTGATATTCCACCATCACGTCATATTCAGGATCTGAGATATCGGCCTTCCCAGGCTGCAGGACCGCAGATGTGATTGCATCCTCGAATCTGGTTAGACTTTCTTTGTCCTGAAAAGAATAGAGGATTTCTTCGTTCATCCCGCCGAATCCATCAGATTTTGAAACGTTCACTTCTGATATTGGCTCATCAAGCAGAACCATCTTCTCCGGTGCCTGGCACCCGGCTGAAAGAATGGCGAATAATATTAGCATAATGATAGATTGTTTCATGGTTGTCCTCCTCTGTTTTTCTCATTTTATACCAAAAAATGCGTGCCAGGCACCGCTCGTGGACATTTTTGGGGAAAGTGTCCATTTGCGGTGCCTGGCACGCAGGGTTAATGTTCTTTTATAATGGCCCTCGCGGCATTGCGGCCGCTTAGCGCTGCTGATAATGTACCCGGTCCTGGGAAGACCTGCTCTCCTGCTAAATAGAATCCGGGCAAGGAGGTACGAAAGCTTTTCGGCTTAATGACGCTGTTCCGGACGGTCAGGGGGAATCCGCCGACCTCCGTTTTCCCCACAAATTTTTGATATGTTAAAGGGGTGCCAGCTTCGGCCTTTAGCAAGCGGGTTTTAATTGAGGTGATTTTATCCACTTCATGGAGCAGTCTGCCTGTCAGTTGTTCTTTCCGCTGCCTGTATTCTTCTTTTCCAAATGAAGCCCATATCGTGCTGTCGGTATGAACAGAAATCGTCAATATCATTTCGTCCTCAATTGTAAGCCCACTTGCATCCCTCGCTTCCTGCAGAGTTGCATAGATGGGGCCGTGAAATGCTTCCTGCTCCCCTTGCGGCATGATCTGATAGGCGAAAGGCAGGGTTTTTTGGTCCTTTCCTGACACAATGCTGTCAACACGAAAAGCACCCCATGAAAACTCATCACCTTCACTATGGCTCGTCCCTTTCCCAAAGGAAATTCCGCTGTTATTGATGATAAGATCAAACGCTCCACTGCATTTTCTGCTTTCTACCTTCCACTTATTTTCGCTTTTGCAGTACTCAACCTTCTTAACTGGAGAAACAAGCTCCACCCTTCCGCCAAGTTCCACTATCCTCTCTGCTAAAGAAGAACTGATCTGCCCCAGCCCTTTTTCAATCGAAAAGCTTCCTTTCCTGTAAATGGTCAGGGCCAGGCTTGAAGGCAGCAAAGCAGCCTCAGAAGCATCGGTCTGCGCGGCATCCAGCAGCTGGGCATCCAAGAACTGCCTGAACGGAAGATAATGTTCGAGCTTATGTTTCTTTAATAGATCTTCTACTGTTGAAAGGGCATAACGTGCGAGTCTTAGCATGGAAACGGGACGCCGGAGGGCAAGGCGTGCAAAGCTCCCAAGGTCATAAAGTTTCTTTATCGGAAGAGATATCCCTGAAGCGGAAACAGCCTGTACCATTTCCCCGATTTTGTGAAGCTCTCTCCAGAACCGTAAAACACGCTCTGGGTGCTCAAAGAATACGCGCTGGAGCTCTTCCTCCCAGTATTCTGTGCGTCGGTATATGGAAATTTTCCGATCAGGCAATATAACATCCATAGGATGGGGCAGACATTCTGCCGGGAGCTGTACCCCTGATTCATTTAGCAGCTCTCTCAGCAGTCCTCCTTCTTCCAGTCCGAATGCGACAGTTGCGCCGGTCGGGAACATCCGTCCTTTTCGTATATAAAAGCCAGCCGATCCGCCAACGGTTGATGCCTTTTCCAGGACAGTCACCTGAAAGCCGGCATTGGCCAAAAGGGCACCGGCTGTCAGGCCCCCGATCCCGGCTCCGATTATACATACTGACTTTGCCATTTCACCGCCTCCATTTCCTGCTGCACCTGCTAACATGTTTACACCATTATAAGCAATATTGGCGGCGATATTGAAATTCTAATATGGTGTCTATACGGTGTCAGGCACCGCTCGTGGACAAATTCAGAAGAAGTGTCCATTTGCGGTGCCTGTCACGGTTAGGAATCTATCTCTTTTACATATATGGCTGCATTGGTTTTGATGGTGCGGCAGCCCTCCAGATCTGCTTCTTTTAGCAGGCCCAGGTCCAGGGCTGATTTAATTTTACCTTCATCCGGCTTTTTTTGGATCAGTTCATGGAGATTTAACTCTTCCAGCCTTTTTACGGTTGGTTCCTGCTCAAATTTCTCGGCTTTCCTGATCTGCCGCTGGAGTTTGAATGTGCTCACTGTGATTTCGCCCTTTTCATTTTGTCCGACAGATTGATCAAAATGGAGATTGAACATCTTTTTCAGCGACTCAAGCTCCTCTTCCGCAGCTTTCTTTGTCTTGCTCAATTCCACATAGCGCGCAAGGATTTCCTTTGTAACAATGCCATTCGCATTTACCAATTTCTCGCCCCATTTCTAAGATGATAGTTCATCTTATTAAGGCGAGGGTGGCATTATGCATGTCCCTTGAAAACGTATGTTCCTGGTGAAATTAGTGCCTGGCACTGCCCGTGGACAGAATGGGGGGAAGTGTCTTTTGGCAGTGCCAGGCACGGCAGCGGCTGGCACTGGAGTATTCCGGAATTCCAATAAATGTATTTTATGCAGAATCACACTGATTTTATGTAGAATAACAAGAATTTTAGGTAGAATAACAGAATTTTTATGCAGAATCTCTTGCCCCTGCAAAGTATTTAATGAAAAAACGCCCACTGATATCTATCAGAAGGGCATTTCCTGCATAAAATCCACTTTAAATATCATCTAGCAGAACAATCTCACCTGTCTCAGCATCAACTGCATGCAGGCAGTCCAATTTTCCGCATAAAACATACTTTTCTCTCTCAACATCATAGACATAGACCGGTTTTAAGAAGAAGGATGATTTTAACATTTCAAAGGCTTCCTCCTTAATGACCGCTATCTCCCCTGGTGCCTGGTAACCGTCGAACATGTCGAGCATCATCTGGTTGTCAAAATAATTTCTCGGCTCAAAACTATGGGCATCAATCACAACCGTCAGCTTTCGCTTAAAAACACTAGAATCCTGCCCGGATTTCCTTAATACCGCATCAATGCACCCGCGGCTCCTGCGAAGTGTTTTCAATGTCCACTGGCCGGACTCGCCAGGATATTCCCGGCTGAGCACCTGCCTGACAGCATCCGCGCATTTATCAGTCTCTTCCTCCCTGATCGGGCAGGACTCTATATGAGGTTCTCCGCCGAATGCCTGGTCTGCTCCAATGTCTTCGGATTCTATGATAGGCTTTCGTTCAAAAGGAACGTCTGAAGGCTTGTCCCAATCGATTACCTGATCGACCATAAGCTTTGGCTCCATCCCTATTGGGTCAAATTCAATCGTTTTCATCCTGTCATTCTTGACGAAAATTTCCTCAATCGCAAATAAAGAAAACCATTTTTCTTTTTCCCGGTTCGGGAATTGAGCGAATATCAGTTGCTCTCTAAGAAGATCTTCATCTATGTCTTCAAGCGAGAGAGCATATTTCTCCTCCTGTACCTGATCTGCTTCTGGGAAACTTCCATTTGAAGAAAAAGTAATCAGCCTTCCTTCCTCATCCGTTTCCAGCTCTATATAACCACCAGGATAGAGGGCGGTGCCATTGACAGCCGCTGAAAAATGCAGCCTTCTTCCCTCTTCCTTCGTCAGCATGAATTGCTGCCCATAGCTCAGGCCAGTTTCTTTCTCAATCCAATCAATCATACTGCCCCGGTCCCCGGGAACGAAAATAACTCCATCAGCCAATGTCTTCCCGCCCACAAATATAGCGCTCTTTGTCTTATTGCTTGGAATGGCCACTTCTATGACAGCCGTGCCCTCCGGATTGCTCTCATCATCCTCTGCTGCCGTACCGTTAGGGAACCATTCCATACAGAGAGTATAAACAGTCTTATTCTGAAAAGGTGAGTCTTGATAGAATCCGGTTCTACCGAGATCATATTCTGCCAGCCCGAACTTCTCAAAAGCTGAATCTGCAAGTTTCTTTATTCTTTGATCCATAGCTGCCTCCTTGTTTCATCCTAATCTCTTTACGAAAGAAACGGTAATTTGGTTTCAAAGAATGTGGCAGCAGTGCCTGACACCAATATAAAGCCGCACTGAAAATTGACTGAATATTGCCCTTATACTAAACTAGTAGCAGATTGAGATATTTAACTGCTTAACTACTTTTTCATTAAGAAAGGATGCTGTACATTGCCACAATCATCTCAAGGTTCAAATTGTGAATTGCCTTCAAGCAATAAACCAAAGGAGATTTCATCTGATGGCTCTTTCAAGCGCCAGACGAACAGGTTTATGACTCCTTTTGGCGAGGGGGCGGATAAGCTGCCTGCCGAAGCGGGGCGCTACCGCCTTTTATGGTCGGCCGCCTGCCCATGGGCGCACCGTTCGGTTATTGTCCGGAGTGTGCTTGGCCTGGAAGAAAGCATCAGCCTTGGCACCGCCAGCCCGATGCGGCCCCGCCTTCAGCATGTTGACTGGGAATTCTCACTTGATGAAGGAAACCGCGATCCTGTCCTCGGCATTCAATATATGAGCGAAGTTTATAAAAACGCAGACCCTGATTATGACGGCAGGCCGACTGTGCCAGTCATGGTTGATATAAAAGAAAAAAAGGCCGTTAACAACGATTATTTTAAGCTCACAAACTATTTTGAGACAGAATGGGCCTCTTTGCATAAAGAAGATGCACCTGACCTTTATCCGGAAGCATTGAGAGCTGAAATCGACGAACTGAATGAAAGCATCTTTCATGATGTAAACAATGGCGTCTACAAATGCGGGTTTGCGCATTCGCAGGGGGCCTATGAAGAGGCATACGATAAGCTGTTCGCACGACTTGATGAGCTGGAGCAAAGGCTTTCCGGCCAGCGATTCCTGTTCGGCGACTATATCACCGATTCAGATGTGAGGCTCTACACAACCCTTGCCCGATTTGACGCTGCCTATTATACCGCGTTCAACACAAACCGGAATTTGATCCGTGAATATACGCATCTATGGGGCTACGCCCGCGATCTTTACCAGACACCGGGATTTGGCGATACCACTGACTTTGATGCAATTAAGCAGCACTATCATTTGTCCATCACCATCTCAACCGACAAGACAGAGCCGGCTATCCTGCCAAAGGGTCCGGAATTGTCAGTATGGAACACAGAGCATGGACGTGAAAAGCTCAGCGGTAAGACAGAAAAGTTTTTGAAAAAAAGAGCAGATGGCAGATGAGCGGCGTAATCATCCGCAATGCGGAAAAGGAGATGACCGGGACCATCCGCGAGCAGCGGGTTTCCGCCTATTCGGCCCATACCGGCAGCATTCCAGGACCGCATTGGGAAGCATTAAAAAAAGCGATATCCTCTGATGCGGACCAGCAGCCGGGCGTGGAGCTGATCATTGCCGAGGAGGATGGCAGGCTCGCCGGCAGCGTCGCCCTTTTTCCGGCCAGGACTGATGCCTATGAAGGTTATGTGGAGGAACTAGATTACCCGGAAATCCGGATGCTTGCCGTTGCTCCTGAATTTCAGGGCAAGGGCATTGCGAAAGCTCTCATCTCTGAATGCATCCGCCGCGCAAAGGAACAGGGCTTCCATAAAATCGGCCTGCACACAGGCGATTTCATGAAAAACGCGATGAAACTTTACGAAGGCTTTGGATTTAAAAGGCTGCCGCAGTATGATTTTGAGCCGGCTGGTGATGGGATTATTGTGAGGGCTTATGTTTTAGAACTGTAATACAATTGAAAGGGGGAAGGACACTGCTTCCCCCGCTTTGCTATGTTTGGTATTGCCTCTTATAACCTTAGCCTTAACGATAGCAAATGGTTCTAAAGGAGGAACTCTTTCGTTTCCTCTAAATCAGGCAGTGCTGATATCGCCCCAATTCTTGTGCAGACAAGTGCTCCTACTTTATTGCTGAAAGAGATGATCTCCCTTAATTTTTTCCAATTTCCCAGTACCTGATGAGGGAATTCCTCCAAGGAAAATTGATAAAGTGCAGCTCCTACAAAAGCATCTCCTGCCCCTGTGCTATCAACGCTTTTAATGGGCAGGCTTGGAATAAGTTCTATTGTCTCCCCGTTTGAAAGCATGGTTCCTTCCTTCCCCAATGTTACAGCCACTGTATTTGCTCCTAAATCATGCAAAACTGTTATTCCGTCCTTTAGATTGTCAGCACCAGAAATAATCTTCAGTTCTTCATCGCTTACTTTTACAAAATGCGCAAGGCTCACACCTATCCCCGCCAATTCAATGAATCTGTCTCTATTCCCCTTCCAGAGGCCGCTTCTATAATTGGGGTCAAAAGAGATAAACTTTCCCTGTCCTCCAGCCTCCTTCATTAACCTTAGGTAGGTCTGCTGGAATGCCCCTTCAAGCAGCGCTGTTGCTGAGCCGAAATGAAGGATATTATGGCTGCTTAAGCGGTCATATTGAATATCATTTTCTGTAAAATATGCATCGGCACCTCTGTTAAAAATAAAGTCCCTTTCTCCATCTGCTTTTAGTGAGACAAATGCCAGTGTGGTCGGATGGTCCTTATCAAATACCAGCATTGAAGTATCAACCTTTAATTGATCCAGCGTTTTCTTTAAAAAGTGCCCGAATGGATCCTCTCCTACTTTGCCGCTGAAAACAGCACTTCCGCCAAGCTTTACTATGGCGGCACAGACATTGGCGGGAGCTCCTCCTGCCTGTTTTTCGAAAGTCCTGCCCTCAATCAGTTCCATTCCAATGTCAGTACAAAAAAAATCAACAAGCAATTCTCCAATGCAAATAACTGAAGCGCCCGTCATTTTTGCCCTCCCTCCGTTAAACAGGCGGTCCATATAGAGCTGAGTTCAGTTATTTCGAAAATGGTGGCCTTAACTGATCCCTTTTTAGAGAATATAGATACTTTCTTGTAAGGTTCCCCTGGAAATACAAGACTGGTAATGGCTGCCCTTCCGCCATTAGCAAATACCTCGACCGAGGAAGCATCCAAAATGATCTGCAGATGAACACTTTCCTCCATCCACTCCAGACGTGCTTTTTGTATCGCGGCAAATGAATCTGAGAAGCTGTTATCTCCTGCATGGGTCCGGTCGACTTCCAGCTCTCCTTTATCTGGTTCGCAGTGAATGGCCAGCTGTTCATCTAAGGAATTTTCAAAGGCAATGCCAAATGCTTCAGTGCCTCCGCCTTCAAAGCTAATTTGGATTTCCGCCAGGGCACTTGGCAAATCAAAGGATTCTTCCTGGCTTTCCCCTAAATGAATATTCTCCGCAGCCGTTTTTGCGAGGTGAAGATCTGCCAATTCCTCAACCGGCTGCTGAATCAGCTGAATACTTTCACCGTCAGCTATCAGTTTTAATTCCCTCGGGAGTGTCATCGCACTTCTCCAGCCTTCAGTAGGCACTATATTCGCATAGCGCCAGTTGCTCATCCAGCCAATATAGATTCTCCTGCCATCTTCAGCAGGAATATCAGACCAGCTGACCCCTGCATAATTATCTCTTCCATAATCCAGCCAGCGGGTTTCCCCCTCGGCCATCTCATTCACAAATGCCTTGCCGTCAAAGCTTCCAATAAAGTACTGCGTCCTGGATCCTTCATCGAACTGGGGGTTATCGCCGATGCTTACAAGCATTACCCATTTAATTGCATCGTCATTCCCGCCAACAGGAAGGGGAAATAGATCAGGACATTCCCAGACCCCGTCATGGCAGCCTTGACCGCTGCCAAATTCACTGGCAAACTGCCACTCTTTCAAATCAGGGGAGGTATAAAGGGTGATGGTTTGACCGGTAGCCAAAACCATTACCCACCTTTCTGTCTCAGAATGCCAGAAAACCTTTGGATCTCTGTAATCAATGATATTTTCATCAGTCAGAACCGGGTTGCCGCCATAAACGGTCCATGTCCTGCCGCTGTCACTGCTGTAAGCCAGACTTTGCCGCTGGCGCGGGCGATCTGTACCCGGATACTCATCCGCACTGGTATAGATTGCTACCAGGCCGGGCTTCCCCCCGAAGAATCCCGAAGTGTCGTTCCAATCTACGACTATACTGCCTGAAAAAATCGCTCCATTGTGATCAGGATGCAGCGCAATGGGAAGCTGCTCCCAATGTATAAGGTCTTTGCTCACAGCGTGTCCCCAATGCATCGGCCCCCAAGTAGCAGAGAATGGGTGATGCTGAAAAAAGAGGTGATACTCTCCGTTAAAAAAGACAAGCCCATTTGGGTCATTCATCCAATTTTCTTTCGGCGAAAAATGCAGCTGCGGCCGATGCTTCTCATCCATATTTGTATACATGCATATGCCCTCCTTCATCGTAAAGAGCGAGACTGCCTCATTAGCAGCCCCACTCTATCAGCGTCCTATTCTGCGTTGCGGTCATATCCGGCCTGCTTAATTTCCAGCCACTCCTGAAGGCCCAGCCGGTCAAGCTCTGCTATATATTCATTCCATTCCTTATCCACATTGCCATTTTGAATCCATTCCGCCCTCTTTCTCATTACATATGGGAATAGATCTGTTTCAATTGCCGATAGCCTATCAAGCTCTTTCAGTGAGAAAAATACCCTTGGATAGATATTTTCTGCCTGCATATGCGGAACCATTACATCTTTCATTAAACCGAGCCTCCAGGCAGCATCATCAGGCTTTGTCGTATAAGTACCATAGTATTCGTCCAATATTGCCAGCGGACCGCCGATATTGGTCTTCTGTCTCAGTTCTACCGGAGCAGTCCCTTCGAGCGGAAGGTGCTTCAGCATCTTCGCTGACTCGTCATACTCAAAAATATTCTGTTGTTTTTCGTCACCATAAGTGCCCCAGTTATTCTGCACAGATTGAATCGGATCATAGAGCTGGTCAATCCACTTGGCAGTCAGTTCAAGATTTTTGTTGGCACTGGTAATGACCATTCTTCCCCTGTCAAATCCCATGCCATTAGTCCTTGTCACATTCACATTGCCATCCGGCCCTGCAAGCGGGCGAAGAAGGTCGTATGTGTCATTCATTCCGGTTATATTCGCTTTATCCCAGGTAAAGTACAGGCCGTAGCGATTATCTTTGCCTTTTGCCAGATAGGTGTTCCAGTCCTGTTCAAACGCTTCGACATCGATGAGTCCTTCTTGATACAGCTCATTCAGGAACTTTATGCCTTCTTTGTATCCTTCATCAGATGCAGTGAATTTGACTTCTCCGTTATCTGTCACGACTGTGTGATCCCAGTTCTCTCCCAGCCCGAAGGATCCGAGCAGGAACGCAAGATCTTCTCCGCCTGGTTTATGGATGAATGACAATGGTATCTCGTCTGCCTCGCCATTTCCGTTTGGATCTTCATTTTTAAAAGCAATCAGCACCTTCTTTAATTCCTCTGTTGTTTTAGGCATTTCAAGCCCTAAATTTTTCAGCCACTCAACATTGATCCATGGAAAATCGTCAACAGAGTGGATGCTCTCTTTATCTGAACCCAGTTCTTCAATCCACGGAAAAGAATAGATATGTCCATCAGGTGCTGTGATCATGGATTTGTATTCAGGAGCATCTTCCAGTACTTTTTGGAGATTAGGCATATGTTTTTCGATTAAGTCTTCCACAGGCACAATAGCTCCGTCCTTAGCCAGTTTTAATAGATCATAATCACCATAAGCAGCATCCAGAATCGCATCCGGCAGTTCACCGCTCGCTATTGCAAGATTTCTTTTTTCAATAAATACATCAGAGGTGTAATTTTTCCACTCAATGTGAATGCCCGTATCTTTTTCAAGACGCTGATAGATCAGCTTTTCATTGGGATCTTTAGGTGCCAATGGAGAGCTTTGTGTCATGAACTTGAGGGTTACCTCTTCCTCTTCTTTAATTGGAAACGTCAGATCCTCCAGTTCATATTCCTTGGATGAAGTCTCAGTTTTATTGCATCCTGCTGCCAGCAGCAAGGCTGCAAGAGATACAGCTGCAGTTCTTTTAAATTTATACATATTATAATTCCCCTCCTAAAGCTGATATTTTTATATATTTCAGCCGGCCCGTCACTTTAACGAACCAACCATAACCCCTTTTTCAAAGTACTTTTGGAAGAATGGATACATAATGATTAGCGGAAGGCTGGATACAACAATAGAAGAATATTTTATAATCTCAGATATCCGCTTCAGTTCAGCCATGGCCAGCTGGTCGCTGATCATTCCCGGCTCTGCCTGGTTTTGAATAAGGATTGATCGCAAAACAAGCTGTAAAGGATGAAGCTTTGGATCATCCAGATAGATCATGGCATCAAAATAAGAATTCCACTGCCCGACAAATGCGTACATGGCCAGGACGAAGATAATCGGTTTAGACAGCGGCAGAACAATTTTGAAAAAGATCAGTACATCCGAAGCTCCATCCACTTTAGCTGCTTCGTGCAGCTCATACGGGATTCCTTTGAAATAAGTTCTGGCGAGAATGATATTCCAGACATTCAGGGCACCTGGAAGCAAAATCGCCCACATGGTATCCAGCATCCCCAGATTCTTGACAACCAGATAGGTCGGGATCAGGCCGCCTCCAAAAAACATGGTGATCATAAATAAAGTCATGAATAAATTTTTGCCGACAAAGCCATTGATAGATAAAGGATAAGCAGCAAAAAGGGACACAACTACAGTTATGAGTGCAAAACCAACAGAATAGATAACAGAATTTATAAAACCTCTTACCATTGCGTCATTTGAAAGTATCAGCTTATAGCCTTCAAGGCTCCAGTCTGACAATTTAAACGATATCCCCTTATTCAAAAGAACGGTGGGATCCATAAATGAAGCGATGACTACGTACACCAGCGGAACGAGGACAACCAGCACCGCGAGGCACAAGAAAAGGTTATTCAGATTCAGAATAATGCGGTCAAGCCGAGTATGTTTGATGTTCATGCAAGTTTCTCCTTCCCTGGACTAGTAGAGGCCTTCTCCTTCATTGAGCCTTTTCACTACAGAATTGACAATCACCAGCAAAATGACATTGATCACAGAGTTAAAGAGTCCTACAGCAGTGGAATAGGCATAATCCCCGGCTTGAAGACCGATTTTGTAGACATAAGTTGGAAGAATTTCAGATGTTGGCAAGTTCATGGCTGTCTGCATTAAGTAAGCCTTTTCAAAACCTATGGCCATGATGCCGCCTGCTGACAGAATAAACGTAACAGCCATGAGCGGTCTCATTGTCGGCAGATCAATATGAATGATCCGCTGCAGAATATTAGCTCCATCTATGGTTGCGGCATTATGCAGCTCAGGATCAACATTGGCCAGTGCAGCTACATAGATGATGGAAGACCACCCTGCTGCCTGCCAGATTCCTGAAAGAATATAAATGCTCCTGAAATAATCAGGATCTGACATAAACATAACCGGCTTTCCTGTAATCATTGTGACAATCTGATTGATCGGTCCTGCAGGGGACAGGAAAATAAACAGCATCCCGACAATAACTACGACCGAGATAAAATTCGGAGCGTAGAGGATGAGCTGTACATTCTTTTTAACAGCGGCCCTGCGGAGCTGATTCAGCATGAGGGCGAGAATGATGGGAATGGGAAAGCCTAAAATCAGGCCAAATACACTGAGCTTTAGCGTACTCATAAATATGTTGCCGAAATTTGGAGAAGTCAGAAATTCGGTAAAGTGTGCGAATCCCACCCATTCGCTGCCCAGAATCCCCTTAATTGTACTGAAATCCTTAAATGCAATAATCGCCCCGTACATCGGTACATATTTAAAGACAATGGTAAGAATGAGAGCTGGCGCTATCAGCAAGTACAGAAAGTAATTTTTTTTAATGTACTCCATTTTCTTTAGAGCTTTGGACCATCTCCTGTCCGGGATGGCTTCATGAGGCTTGGCGTTTTCATTTCTGACAAGTTCCTGCAAACTGTATACCCCCTATCTTTTGCCTCCGCTTCAGCAAAGGAAGCGATTTCATTTTATCTTTCTGACTGATTTCTTCATCTGCTTTCTGTCTATAACTATAGCTTTTTTATCAGAATTTTTAGTTTAAAATATTCGGTTTTTGACCTTTAATAATTTCGGTATCTGCTATTTATGCTGCCTGACCCGGTTATTTCAGGTCTGTACCTGCATGGCCGGTAATCTTCCTGTAAAGATGAAAGACACAATAAATAACCCTTGGCAAAGTGCCAAGAGCAAATTCATACTTTATGGAGATTTGATATCATCTATTCCCCTGTTAATCCTTTCTACAGCGTCTGCAGCTGCTTCCCTTACATTTCTTCCGCCCATGCCAATCTCTTCAAACAAGGTGCGTATACTGCTGCTGACGACTGAATATGCCGGCGTTACCGGACGGTTTCTGGAGTGGTTGAGCGCCTGCTCCATAAATATATTTGCCGGATATTCATTAAGCTCAGGAATCGCTTTGGCGACTGATTGCCTTGCCGGCAGATCTCCGGTAATTGACACATACGTCTTCATTCCCTCATAGCCTGTTGCATATTTTATGAACCTCCAAGCCTCCAGGCGATGCTTTGTTTTTGCTGATATTCCGAGAGCCCACCCTCCATTCGGCACTGCCTGAACCTTTGCTTTTGGAAGCGGAGCAATGCCGAAATCCTTTCCGAGCGTAAAGTTGGCATCCTGTTCCATGCTTTTTAAAGCCCATGATCCCTGAACGGCCATGGCCAGCCTGCCGGATTCAAACGAGGCGGGAGGAAGCTCCGCCGAGGCTGCTCCTGAACGGATATATAAGTCCTGAAAAAACTGAAGTGCTTCAATTGCCTCTTTTGAATCGAGGTATCCGGCTGCAGTACTGGCATCAGGACTCAAAACCTCGGCACCGAACTGCCACAAAAAAGGTGTCTTAAAATAAGCTGGCGCTTCGCCATCGCCAAACCCCTGGGCCGGGTCGATCCCAATAATTCCTTTTGCCGGATTATTGACTTTACTGGCAATTTCAGCGACCTCTTCCCATGTCATCGGCTCTGCAGGATCGGAAGAAGGTTCAGGAATACCAGCCTTTTTAAAAAGATTTTTATTGTAAAATAAAGCAATACCGGATTCCACAATGGGAGATAAGTATATTTTCCCTTTATAACTCAGCCCTTTGAGAGTGGCCTCCGGAAAATCTTCAATATTAGCTTCCTCTCTCATAAAGGAGTCAATGGAGAGAAGGGAACCGTTATTGGCATACAGTGCAAGAGTCGGGCTGTCGATCGCCATAATATCCGGAGGATTCCCGTTGGCAATCTCTGTTCTTAATTTAATCTCATAATCGCTGTATAAAATAGATTTCATCTGAATGTCAATATCAGGGTTCGCTTTTTCGAAGTCAGCAATCAATTCTTCATATGCTTTATTTTCTGTCGCATTTCCGCTGTTTCTCCAGAATGTCAGCTGTGTCCTGCTGGCAGAGACTGGCTGGGTGTCTTTATTCTTGTCTGGAAGTGATTCAATCAGATGCAGAACATAGAGTGATAAAGCAGCAAAAATAACGGCAATCCCAACACCGAAAAGTTTATTACTCATATAATTCCCCCCTAAGTGAACTGCTGATCACTGCATCTGACGGTATTCGGCCGGAGTCAGGCCAAAATGCTTTTTAAACACCGTACTAAAATAACCGGGATTGGAGTACCCTGTCAGATAAGCCACATCAATAATCTTCAATTGCTGATCTTTCAGAAATTCACATGCTTTTTTCATTCTCAGGTTTACAAGGTAATCACTGAGATTCTGTCCAAAATGATTCTTGAACGTCTCGGACAGATGAGCGCTGTTGATGTGAAACATATCTGAAAGCATCCCGAGGGATATATCACTCGCATAATGCTGGTCCAAATATTGGCGAACCCCTTCAAGGATCAGCCTTCCATTTGAAAAACGTGCTGCCCGGACTTTATCTGAAATGGTTACAGCTAAGGAATTCAGTTGTTCAATGACCTTTTCGCACGAATTTAACTCCCAGATTGTCTGCTGGCATATCCACATGCGCTGCTGTATTTCATTAGTTTCAATATCATACTTACGTGCAATGGATCCCAGGAGAAATAGTACCCTGTTTGATACGAAAGAAAATGACAATATTGATTGATTGTCCCTCCCGCCTAGCAAAGAAGAGACATTAGCATGAAAAGAAGGCAGATTTGCATTTTCAAGCGAGTTTACAAGTTTCTTTTCAATTTCCGGGGAAAATTCAAAAGGATCCTCTCCTGCCTCATTTCCGTCAATTACTTGTGAATATGGGCCGATCCGGCTTCTGCTCCAGGCAAGCATGCTGGAAATATAGCCATTCTTAAACCTGGAATAACCGGCAACAGGCCTGCCAATCCCAATGACCGTTTCCAGCCTAAGAGCTGATTTCACCTTAATTTGAAGGCTATTTATAAATTTTGTATGGTATTCCTTACAGCCGGCTGCCGGCAGCTGCCTGATGAAATGGATGATTCCCCCATAATTTGGATCATAGAAGGAAAACGTCACTTCTGCTGATTCTGCCAGTTCCCTCGAGAGAAGTCGGAAGGGCTGCCACAGCTCTTCCATCCTCTTTTCCATCCCCTTGCTTGCCCTTGCTTCAACAGAAATAAATTGAACTGACTGCTCCTCATCTGCCAGCACTCCCAGCTGCAGCTGTTTAAGCCTCTCCATCACCATATGACTTTGAAGCCACTCCTCTTTCACCAGATATAATAAAAATTGCTCCTGCACTTCCCGGAGGTGGCTGTTAAAAAGCATGCGCAGCTGGCTAGCTTCTTCCCGCCTTTCCCGCTCTATGGCAGCCTCTTTCTTAATTTTGAGCAGTGCTTCCCTGAGCTCTTCCGGTGCGACAGGTTTTAAGAGGTAGTCCTTAACGCCCTCCTTCATAGAACCCCTTACATATTCAAAGTCGGAATACCCGGACAAAACAAGGATCCTTACTGCAGGAAACTCTCTTTGGCACACTTTGGCCAATTCCAGTCCATCCATGATTGGCATTCTCATATCTGTAATCACCAGGTCGAATTCGATTGCCTTCAGCATTTCGAGTGCTTCTTTTCCATTGGATGCTTCCCCAGCGATGACAAAGCCTTCTGCTTCCCAATCCACCTTCATACGCAGCCCTTTTCTCACCTGGATTTCGTCATCAGCTATAAGCACCTTCATCTTTCCGTACTCCTTCCTCAAATGAAATATAAAAGATGATTTGTGTTCCTGCTCCAGACTCTGCTTTAATGGAATAGGAAAAACGCTCCCCATAGTAAAGCTTCATTCTCCCAAGCACGTTTCTGAGGCCAATGCTTGTTCCTTTACTTTTCAATACACTTTCCGTCTCCTGCATGGATTCTTCTTCCATTAGTTCCTCCGTTGTGTCCTTTCTCATTCCAGCCCCTTTGTCCTCCACTATGAAGCAGGCTTTCCCCTTAAGCATTTCAGACTTGATGAAAATATCTGCATAAGTCTTTTCGGTAAAACTATATTTGACTGCATTTTCAACGAGCGGCTGAAGAAAGAACTTTATTACAGGGAAATCTTTAAGCAGAAGATCTTCTTCGATACGGATGTGAATGCTTTCCTCATACCTGATTCTCAAAATTTCTGCGTAGCTCCGGATATAATTAAATTCTTCTCTTACAGTTACAATGTCTGAATGAGTATTTAATGAATAGCGAAGCATTCTTCCTAAATGGACGCTTACATCCATTACCTCATGATTCTTCCCCTGTGCCGCAAGCCCGCCTATGATTTCAAGGGTATTATTAAGGAAATGGGGGTTAATTTGAAGCAGCAGGGCTTTATATTCTGCATCCCGGCGCCGGATATTTGCTTCATATTCTGTTTCAATCCTAGTTTTCAGCTGATCTACCGTGTGTCCGAAAACATTGATGACATATCCTACTTCATTATTTGATGATTTTATTGCAGGAAGGAGCCGCTTCGCACCAGCAAATTCTCCTTTTTCCACTAATTGCATTGCTTTTGCAAGCTTTCCCAAAGGACTGACAATGTTGGAAGAAAGCAAATAAGAGGCTGCAATCGTCATAAGGAAAACAATTCCGCTGATGATAAGCATGGTACGCTGCAGGCTTCTTACGTTAGAGAACAGTTCAGACTCTGTCACTTCACTGATCAAAATCCAATCTCCGACAGAAAGCTTTTGAAAAAACACATAATAATTCTCGCCTTTATAATCTGTCCTGACTAATCCTTTGTCAGATGTTTGCTGTACAATCTCGTCAAGGCTGCTGTTCAATACTTCCTTTGGAGTATCAGGTTTCCCTTTCAATACGTTATCGCCTTCCCGGTCTACCAGGTAGGCATTGCCGTTTGACCCGATTGTATTTTTCCGTAACCCGGCTTCCAGCAGATCGGTAGGGAAGTTGACCTTTATTACCCCATACGAAATAAAGGTGTTCATATCAATCAGCGGCAGTATATAGCTGTTCATATTCCCTTGAACCGGCTGGTATGCATCTGAATGGGATTTAATGAAAGGCTGGTCCGTTTTTGTATATTCTCTATACCATGCCGTTCTATATAGATTGGGTATGTTCCCCCAGGTTCCTGTTCCATTGTTCAGAATGACGGATATGGACATTCCATTTGAATTATTGACCATCATGGATGATAAGAGCATCTTCAACTGATTTCTTAAAAGCAGCCTTTTTTCCTTAGATAGTTCTGCAGGACTCCCGTCTGCCTTCATCCATTCCTGGGCTGCCTGGCTTACAAGCACCTGCTTTCCAAGATCCTCAGCTTGTACTGCTATGGAGTCAACATAAAGCTTATACTGATCCATCATCTCCACGGTCAGCTCCTGAGTCTGATCCTCTATAATGGATGCAAACCAGTTGGGTATCAGAAAGGAAAAAATAATAAATGGAATCGTTAGCAAAAAAGTAAAAACCACAAAGAGACGATTACGCAGCGAAAAAAACATTAAACACCTCCAGGAAAACCCTTACAAAATACCAGTCTATAAAAATATGTTTTTATCTATTTAGGAATTTTATCATAACTTTCTGAAAGCAGGAATGAGGGGAAATGAAATAGCCACATTTAATTTAGAGCGGGGGGCCACTTTAGAATAATAAATTTTTTCGGTGGAAGAGATGGTTTCATGGGACAGCTTTCGTATTTCATTTGCACTACACCAAAGCCTTTATCGCCTGCTATTGCTGCTTCAATGGCCGCATTCAGACCTAGCAAATTCGTCTGGTCAGCGATTTTTTTGATGATCGAAAGCACTTCATCTGCGTTGTCCACTTCTTTGGCAGCCTGATTTGACCGTTCCAGTAGCCGGTTGGTAGTGTCCGCAAGGCCCTCTGCGCCTTCTGTAATGGGTAGCAACACGGTGTTTAAGCGCAAAAAAAGTGCCAGGCACCGCCCATGGACACTTTTACCCAATCTGTCCATCTGCGGTGCCTGGCACCCACACTAATCATTCAGATACACCCATGCATACTGCGCATAAAGCTCTGCGCCTGTTGTGAGTGCGTCTTCGTCTATGTTGAAACGTCCGTGGTGGTGAGCCCATTCGGTATCTTTATCAGGATTGCCGCTGCCGACGAGTGCGAAGCTTCCTGGTGCGTGTGCGAGGTAGATGCTGAAGTCCTCGCCGCCCATTGTCGGCTTTTCATGATAGATCGCTTCTTTCCCGAAAGCTTCTTCCGCGATCTTCTGCACCAATCCTGCACTTTGTTCCTCATTGATGACAGCTTCCGTGCCGCGGATATATTCCACCTTGGCTTCTGCCCCGTAGACAGAGGCGGTCTGCTCTGCAAATTGCTTCAGCAGCTTTTCGACATGATCCCTCGTTTCCGCATCAAAGCAGCGGACCGTTCCTTCAATCTCGGCATTTTCCGCAATGACGTTGAAGCGGGTGCCGGCTGACATCTTGCCGACTGTCAAGACGGCCGGGCTTTGCGGATCGATGGCCCGTGATACGACTGCCTGGACATTCATGACAAAGGAAGATGCGACAACAGCGGCATCAATGCATTCGTGCGGCATGGCACCGTGTCCGCCCCGTCCTTTGAACTTGATTCTGAATATATCGCCGGAAGCAAATGACGGGCCAGGAGTGCAAGAGATTTTATGCGTCGGCATCTGGGACCAGATATGGATGCCGAACACATTGTCGACCCCTTCCATCGCTCCCTGCTTCACCATCTCCTTCGCCCCTTCGGCAATTTCCTCAGCCGGCTGGAAAATCAGGCGGACGGTGCCTGGCAGCTCGCCTTTGATCTCCACAAGGGCCTTCGCAGCGGCAAGCAGCATGCTTGTATGGGCATCATGTCCGCAGGCATGCATTTTTCCGGGAGAGCTTGACACATAAGGCAAATTGTTATTCAGCTCATCAACAGGAAGGGCATCCATATCTGCCCTCAAGGCCACCCGTTTTCCGGGTTTGCCGCCGGTGATTTCAGCCAACACCCCGGTTGGGTTCATCCTCCTGAAGGGAATGCCGAGTTTTTCAAGAGAGGTAACCACAAACTCTGTTGTTTTCTCTTCCTCCCACGGGAGCTCCGGTTCGCTGTGAAGCTTCCTCCGGATGCTGACCAGCTCTTCTCTGCCAGCCTGAATAGAGGCTTTGATTGCAGGGTGGAGCATCTTACTCAGCCTCCGTCAGCTTCTTTGCTGCTTCATAGAAAATTTCGACGGCTTTCGCAATATCCTTGGAATCTGACCATTCTTCAGGACAATGGCTCAGGCCGTTCCTGCTTGGAATGAATAGCATGCCTACGTCCGTGAAATCGGAAAGGACCATTGCGTCATGCCCGGCTCCGCTGTTGATCGGGCAGTATGGAATATTCAATTCAGCGCTTTTTTCTTTAAATAGCGTCAGGATTTCCTCGTTCATTGCTTTAGGCTTCATATACAGCGGCTGTTCGACGGAGGTCTGAATTCCGCCGCCATCGTAGGAGCCGATTCGTTCTTTCACTTTTTCAACCATATTCAGTACATGCTCTTCCTTGCCTGAGCGGATATCCACTGAGAACACCACTTTATCCGGGATGACGTTGGCTCCATTAGGAAAAACATTCAGGCGGCCGACGGTCAGAACGCTCCCTTCCCCTTCTGCTTCAGCCAGTCCCGAAAGCCCGGCAATGATGGCAGCCGCCGCAGCGAGTGCATCCGAGCGGCGGTCCATCGGAGTCGTCCCGGCATGGCCTGCCTGCCCCTTCACAGTTACTTCCAGCTGGGTCAGACCGACAATCGCTTCTACCACACCGATCGGGATACCTTTTTCCTCGAGTATTGGCCCTTGTTCGATATGCAGCTCCAGGAACGCTTTAATCGTTTTCGGGTCCCTCTGCTTTGGAAGAGAAGGATCCAGCCCGATTTTCTCCATTGCGTCCTTCGCCAGCACGCCATCCCGGTCTGCCAGCTTGAAAAATTCTGTCTCGGACATCAGCCCGGTGATACCTCTCGACCCCATGAGACCGCCTCCAAAGCGGGAGCCTTCCTCTTCCACCATTGTGATGACTTCCAGCGGGTATTTCGGCTTCACATTATTCTCTGCAAACAGCGCAGCCACTTCAAGACCTGCCACAACGCCTGCCGGTCCGTCATAGGAGCCGCCATTCGGAACAGAATCAAAATGTGAGCCAATCAGCACGCTTGGTGCATCCTCCAGGGTTCCTTCGAGCTTTCCAAAAATATTTCCAAGGCCGTCCTCAGTGACTTCCAATCCGATTTCTTTCATTTTTCCCTTAATATAATTGCGGGCCTGAAGGTCTTCCGGACTGTAGGTGAGCCGTGTTGTACCCTTTCCAGGTGTAGCCGTAAAATGACTCAGCGCTTCTATATGCTTCTCTATTCTGGCAGCAAGCTGCTCTTTTATTAGACTCATGTTCTAATCCTTCCTTTCTTTATAAGAGGCTGACAAAGAACCCTGCGAGGACAACGGAAACGATGGTGACGGTGATGAAGCCGCCGACGAGCATTGGCGGAAGCATATGGCTAGTCAGCATCTCCCTTTCTTCCTCATCTTCGGTCAGTGATTTAATCACTTCGTTCGTGATTATATAATCTGCCGGGAATCCATATAAAGCTGTCAATGATACGGCGAAGGCCATATTTTTGCTGACGCCGAGAATTTTTCCGGCAATAAAGGAGAAGATGTACATCCCGATGACGCCAAGCACAATAGTGCCGACCAGCGGCCCGATGATCTGCAGCATCATGGACGGTGTTGCCTGCTTCAGACCATCAAAGATAAAGAGCATCAAGGCCATAATTGCGAAACCGAAGGCATTGGCCTTTTGGAGGACCTGCTTTTCCAGGAAGCCTAAGCTTGTGGCGATTACGCCAAACAGCAGGCAGATGACAAACGGGCTCACACTGACAACAGGCGCCAGCCAGGCGGAAACCTGGTAGGCCAGGAAAGCAACGACCGAAAGGCGCAGCAGCTTGAAGAAATCGGTATTGTATTTTTCCGGCATACTCCTGAACAGCTTGAGCTCCGGCGCGGCTGGAGCCTCAGCCGCCGCTGCCATTTCCGCTTTGGCAGGCTGCGGTTCCTTCAGTGTGGCACCGCCATTCTTGCGATAGGCTTCCAGCAGGTTCTTTCCTTCTTTTTTCAAAACAAAGGATGTAATCGGATAGCCTGCAAACCCCTGCATCACATAGATGACAATGGCGAACACGGACAGTGAAGCAAGCCCCGCTTCCTTTGCACCCTCTGACATGATCAAGGCAGAGACTACACCTCCGACCAACGGCGGAATTGCCACAACAATCGTCTGATAGCCGAAGATAAATGTTCCGACTGCGAAGAGTATGGCGATGATGCCAAGGATGCCGGAAATAGCAATAACTATCGTTTTCCATTGATCCTTCAGTTCCTTGACCGATAAGAGCGTACCCATATTTGTAATCAGCAGATACATCATTAGTGTCGCAACAACCGGCGGCACACCTGCCAGCGCGACGATATCCTGCGGAAAAAATGTCCAATATCCCGCAAGGAATAATACTGCACACACAAAGATGGAAGGCACCCATGCCTTCGTACGGACTGCCACAAAATCTCCGATGAATAAAATTAAAACAAGAATAACAACTGCCAACATTTGGGACATAGGAAACTCCCTCCTTTTCTGAATTTATTATTTCGGTGAGCGAAAAATTATTAATATTAGTATAATAATACAGCAAAATTAGTCAGTCAATTTAAATTATTTTAAATATTTAAGTAACCGTTTACATTTTTATGTATGGACGTTTTAAAGTGATGAAGTAAGAAATTTCTGCTTGAAGGTTTGGTGCTAGTTAGTGAGTTTTTAATGTAAAAAAATGCCGGTCCGATTGGCTTCGGACCGGCATTTTATCAGTCATTTGCCATTCGATTCTACATAAGTTTCCTAGTATTCTACATAAAATATAAGTTTTTCTACCAAGTTTTTCAGTTATTCTACATAAAATCGGCCTAATTCTACAAAAAATACATTCCCTGTAATGACCGTGCCTGACACTCCATATGGACACTACAACCTATTCTGTCCACGGCCGGTGCCTGGCACGACATCTTCACAATACCATTGCATTCGACCATTTCCGGGGAAATATGCCTGCAGACTTCAAATAGTGACAAAAAAAGTGCCAGTACCTGCCGCAGCAGGTGCCTGGCACCCCTTATCCTATATCTCCATCTCCCAGCGCTCCTGCTGGGTTTTCTTCAATTGTTCTTCGGTTTCCTGCGGATGGACCGTACGGAATTTATGATGGTCCGCCGGAATGATTTCAATCATTTTTTCAATCATGTCCTCCGGATCGAATTGATGCTTCAGCCCTTCCTGCTGCTTGAGCATATCTTCTTTCCTGGTAAAATTCTTGTCTTCATCGTACCATTTCCATATTTCCTCGGCGCTGCGGTCATTAAACCCCGTGTTATAGGCGCCTGGATTGATCGTGGCAACTTTTACGCCAAATCCCTCGAGCTCGCTCTTCAATGTCTGTGCAATTCCTTCAATAGCATGCTTAGTAGCGGTGTAAGGTCCGACATAAGGAGTTGCGGAAATGCCTGCCATCGAGCTCAAGAAAATGATTTTGCCGCTGCCTTTTTTGACGAATTTCCGGGCAGCGATTTGAACAGTCTCCAAAGTGGAAAACACATTCACTTCAAATAAAGCCCTGAAGCGGTCCATCGGCACTTCACCGAGCGGTCCGCCTTCATTGATGGCCGCATTGGCCACAAAAATATCAAAATCGTATTCCTCTATCTGAGCCCGGTCACGCTCATTGGTGATATCCAGCTTGAATACCTCCATATCAAGTCCAAGATCGCGTGCTTCCCTGAGAAGATCTGTCTTTTGCGGTGTAATTTCTGTTGTCGCGATGATTTTATGCCCCTTTTTGGCAAGGCCGATGGCAGCCCCTCTTCCAAGTCCGCTGCCTGCACCGGTAATGAAAATGGTTTTGCTCATAATCTGATTCCTCCTATTATTTGCTCTACCATTCTCTCTTCCCATCAGGGGCTGTCCTAAACACAGGAATAAGTGGAGGTCTATTCTTTCACCTGCTGCCAGATTAGCCAATGGCTGTAAATAGCCAAATTGTGAAACCTTCATTCCATTTTTCTCAATACAAAAACGCCCGGCTAAAAGCTGGATTCCAGCTTTGCCGGGCGTTTTAATCAGTGTGAGAATTTCTCTGTCCTGTTTTTGCGGATAGCGTGAATGATAAAGGTAACAATGAACGCAAGGATCATCACGCCGATGAAAATTTCATTCGGTATATGGATTTCGACCAGTGTCAGTCCCATTTTAACCGCAATGAAGGTAATCAGTGCATAAGCGGTTGTTTCCAGCTCAGGCACTTTGTTCATCAGGCTGATGAAGAAGGTTGCAACACCCCTCATCAGCAGGATGCCGATCATGCCGCCGAGCAGGATGACCCAGACTTCCTCTGATACAGCCAGGGCGGTCAGGATGCTGTCGACTGAGAACGCCAGGTCCATGAGCTCGACACTGATGACGGTTGCCCAGAAGAGCCCGAATGTCGTAACAAGCCAGCCTTTTGGCTTGCGGGCCTCATCCTCTTCGCCTTCCTCTTTGTTTTTCAGCTTGTCCATAAAGAACTTAACGGACAGCCATAGCAGATACAAGGCACCGATCAATTTGATGAACCATAACTTGATCAGGAACGTACCGAGACCGATGAAGATGAATCGGAACAGATAAGCTCCCCACAGTCCGAAAATGAGGGCTTTCTTCTGCTGATCTTTAGGCAGCGGCTTGACGAAAGCCGACAGGACCAGTGCATTATCGGCTGATAGTATACATTCAAGGACCGCCAGGGATAAAATCATCCCCCATGCTTTTGATGAGGTCAGCATCTCCGCCCACATATGCCAATCAAACATTGAAGCGTACGTTGATAATATTTCCTGCCACATTCTTCATATCTCCTTTGATGTCTTGAGCTTATTTATTTCATTCTTTCCAGCAATTCATTCAGCTTTTTAAGGCCTTCAATAATGTCAGTAAGCGACTCATCGGATTCGTCTTTTATGGAAAAAGAAATCCTCTCTATCAGTGCTGCATTCATTTCCTCAACTGTTTGAGCACCCTTCTCGGTAAGAGCTACCTTGACGACGCGCTCATCATTCGGATCCCGGAACCGCCTCAGGAATTCCAGCTTTTCGAGTTTTTTGCACATGGTTGAAATATTGGTGCCAGCCATGTTCAGACGGGATGCAAGGCTGCCGATTGTATGGGAACCATGCTGCTGAACTTCGACCAGTATCCGGATCTGAAGGCTTGTAAGTCCATATTGCTCACAAATGGAAGTGATAATCACATTTGTATTTTCGCTGATTTTCCGTGTATAGTTCCACAGCATATTTTTAAAATCCATAACAACCATGATAGTCCTCCGTTAAGTATGTTTTATATTATATATAATCTATATATATTATAGATCATAATGATAAAATTGGCAAGTATTGAAAGAAAATGATAGTGTGCTCGCTAAAAATAGAAGAAGGCCGCTTCACAGCAGCCGTACGCAATCTATTTTATTTTTCACGATGAACCATATAGTCCAGCAGATATCCCAAAAAGGCAAACTCCCCCCGCAGCTCCTGAAGCAATTCAGCTGCCGAACAATAATGCTCCCACATCGACCTTTTGGCGCCATCCTTCCCAAGTGCTGATACATATGTTTCCTTCTTGTTTCTGCTGTCCGTTCCTACCGGCTTGCCGAGCAGCATCGGATCTCCCTCCACGTCGAGCAGGTCATCCCGTATCTGAAATGCGATCCCGGCATGCCGGGCAAATTTTTTCAGGACATCAATTTCATCCTGTTCTGCTCCTGCAAGGATGGCCGGCATGATAATGGACGCCTCAAAGGCGATGCCTGTTTTATAAAAACAAAGAGCATCCAGCTCCCCTGCCGTCAATGCTTTTCCTTTCGCCTCTAGGTCCATCGCCTGCCCGCGGCACATTTCAGCGGTTGAACGGGCGGTATAGCGGATCAGTTCCAGGACCGCATCCGGCGTGGAAGAGGTGAGCGATGCCTGATCCTCCATAGCTTTCTGCGTCAAATAAAGACCGGAAAGCTCAGCTGCTGCCGTGCCATATACCTCATGGACAGCAGCCTTCCCCCTTCTGCTCGGGGCATTATCCTGGGCCGGAAGATCATCGAAAATCAGAGAAGCTGTGTGCATGTATTCCAAGGACCGGAGAAGCGGCATCAAAGCAGTTTCCTCCATACCGTATGCCTCAACGCCCACAAACCAGGCAATGACAGGCCGCAGCCTTTTTCCCCCGGCTGCCAGGCTGTAATTGGCCGCCTCCCGGACAGGCTCCCCCATCAGCAGATCTTTATCCTCAATCGGAAGCACGTTATTAATCCTTTTCTGCACTTCCTCCACTTTATACCGGAAATCCTCCTGCCCCAGCCGCTCCTTTTGCAGGCTGTCAAGCATATGGTCTCTCAGCAGCTTATCGAAAAAGTCGACATCAGCGGCCTTTGCTGCCATCTGCTGAATCAGCCGGCTGAACTCCGGGCTTCCGGGTGCAAACAGCTCCATGACTTCCCTGTATTTTTCTTTTCCGAGCCTCTCCTTGCTTCGCTTTAAACCATTGATGGCCCGGTCCAAAATTACTTCCCTCGCTTTTGGATTGGAACCGTAGACATCATGGATCAGGTGGACAATAACGGTCCAATACACCTCAAACGGATTCAGCAGGTCATGCCGCGCCCTGTAATGGGTGAGGTAGTATGTATAAGGGGTGACCGCCCCATCCTCCAGGTCAGCAAACAGATCAGCAAAATCATCGGCAAGCTGGTTGTAGATTCCATAATAAAAGGTCCGGCTGTCAAAGCCGTCATCCTTTCCACTGTTCAGTACGGAACGGACAATCAGGCGCGACGAGGACGACTTCAGGATAACGGGAATATACAATTCTTCATTTGTGTATGATGAATCATTCAGATCCTTCTGCCGGTCCACCTCCTGGGACTGGAAAAAGACATAAGCCTGTTCAAGGAAGCTGGCCAGCGTCTCCGGCGTCTGCTGGGCTTTTATATAATGGAAGGCTTCCCGCAGCTCATTATGTACATAGGTGATAAAAGGCAGCATAGCACGCTGCCACCTGCCAAGCGGCGGGACGCTACCTGTTGTCAGGGTAGTGCGGATCAGCTCAGAAAACTGTTTTTTCTCATCTTCAGACAGTACCCGGCTGTCCAGCAGATCATCTATGAAAGGATAAGTCAGTCCATAAGAATAGCCAAGCCTGATAGCCCGATCCAATCTTCTTTTCCGCTCCCCTGCCTCTATCCCTTCTTTCATAGCTTCAGTTTCATGCATCAGTACGCCTGCAATGATCTTAATCAGCTTCCGCTGGGCATGGGCAGCATCCATGCCTTCAGGGATATTCCGTGCAGTCTGCTGCAATTTTTCCATCAGCCAGATGACAGCTGATTGGATGCCCTCTTTCTCAGCCCATCTGTACAGCCCGGCCATGCCGAAATTCCCTGCTTCCTGCTGCTTCGGTGCCGTGAGACGCTCCTTCAGGCTCTCCACTGCCCTTCCGATACTTTCCTTCGTATCCCGGTCATCAAGGGATTTCCCCAAATCCCTCATATATAAATATGAAATGCTCCGGTCCAGATAATCATCCAGCTTGCCCCTGTATTCCAGCCACTTGATATAAGAATGATAAGCTTTGGAATCAGGCTTTCTGTTTTTCCGTGAAAAAAACGGCAAAAAAGACGATGTCTGCCGATGATTCTTTTTCCATGAATGAAAGTCTCTTTCCAGAACAGGGATAAAGCTTTTTTCTGATGCCTGCGCAAATAGAGCCTGAAAATAGGCAGCGGCCTTCTTCTCCGCCTCCCGGTAGCAGGCTTCAGGGTTGATTAAGGTTTCTTTTATCATCTGGACACTACCTTTGCATTTTGGTCTGTTTTATATGTATGCATGTTTGCGGACAATCATTAATGAGGCCATCCTCCTATATCATTCTTTTAACATAGCATGTTTGGGGGCTTTTGCGGGGATAGAAAGGAAAAAAATCCCCTGCGTGGAGAGGCAGGGGAAGCTTGATCATGATTTATTGAGCAGTATAGCCGCCATCGATGACAATGGCCTGTCCTGTCACGCTTTTTGATTTATCGCTTGCAATGAACATTGCATAGTCAGCAATTTCGCTGACATCCAGCAGGCGCTTTTGCGGAACAAGCGGATAAATCACTTCTTCGAGTACTTTGTCTAATGCAACATTTCTTGTTTTCGCAATATCCTCAAGCTGGCCGCGGACGAGCGGAGTGTCAACATAGCCCGGGCAGATGCTGTTGACTGTCACACCGAATGGCGCACCTTCCAATGCAGCTACCTTCGTCAGGCCGATGACGCCATGCTTGGCGCTGTTGTAAGCCGCTTTGCCGGCAAATCCGACAAGGCCGTTGATGGAAGCAACATTGATGATTCTGCCGAAGCCCTGCTCCTTCATGATCGGGAACGCGTGCTTTGTCGCAATGAATGGCGCTGTCAGCATGATTTTGATCATCAGTTCGAATTTCGCAGTCGGGAATTCCTCGATTGGAGATACATGCTGCAGGCCTGCATTATTGATCAGGACATCCAGACGTCCGTATTTTTCTTTAGCCATTTCAATCATATTCTTGATATCTTCTTCACTTGTTACATCGGCTTTCAGGCCGATTGCTTCATAGCCAAGCTGGCGGAGGTCTTCAGCAGCTCTTTCGACTCCTTCTGCGTTCAAATCTGTCAGTACGACCTTGCTTCCGTTTTCCGCAAAGCTTTTGCCTATTTCAAACCCGATGCCGCTTGCAGAACCTGTAATAACTACTACTTTGTTTTCAACCATGATAGAATTCTCTCCTTTGTTTTTTAAATGATGCCCATGCCTGCAAGCAGGAGGGCGATGGCCATTGAAATCGCCGGAATGACAAGGCCAACCATGAAGACATCTTTATAGCTGTCTTTATGGGTCGATTTTGTCACTGCTAACAAGGTCAGCAATGCGCCGTTATGCGGCAGGATGGACGCGCCGGATGCGATCGCCGCCATCCGGTGGAAGGCTTCAGGACTGATTCCCGAGTTCTGGGCGAGATGTGCGTAAGTATCACCCAGTGCCTGCAGGGCAATCCCCATCCCCCCTGATGCCGACCCGGTGATCATTGCTAGCACCTGCACAATCAGCGATTCTGAAACGAGCGGATTATCAGAAATGCCAAGGAGCATGCCGGTGATCTTATCAAAATCAGGCACCGCTGTAACAACTGAGCCGAATCCGACGGCGGCACTCGTATTAATGATGGCCATTACTGACCCTTTCCCGCCTTCATTGATGGCTGGGATGAAAGTTTTATATTGTTTAATATTAATAAGTATGATGGCAGCAATCCCCGCTATAAGTGACGGAATGGCTTCGAGTTTTACAAAGTCCAGCAAAATGACAACAATCAGAAGCGGCAGAAGAGATAAAATCCAATTGGGCAGCACTTCATTTTTATCTGCTTCTTTTTCCTCGCCTGCTGCATCCTTGAAGATGATGCCTTTGGCAGAAAAGCTTTTTTCCCGGAATGTCAGCCATAAATAGCCTCCAGCCGCCATGATAAGAGTCGCTGCGATCCCCATGATCGTTCCGGCCATTGGCGTCGTTCCGAATGTGACCATCGGAATCAGATTCTGGATCTGCGGCGTGCCAGGCATTGAGGTCATGGTAAACGTAAATGCACCGAGCACAATTGTTGGCGCAATCAGATTCCGTGAGATATCCGCTTCCTTGAATAAGGCGACAGCAATAGGATAAATTGCAAACACAACAACAAACAGGCTGACCCCGCCATATGTCAGGATGGCTGAGGACATAAGCACGCCCAGGATGGCCCGCTTTTTGCCGATGAACTTTGTAATCTGATAGGCGACCGACTTGGCAGCGCCTGTATCTTCCATCAGCTTCCCGAATACCGCTCCAAGCAGGAAAATCGGAAACCATTTTTTTGTAAAATCAACGAATCCGCCCATATACGTATCCGTGTAAGTACTCATTAAATCAAGGCCGCTCATTAAAGCGACAGCTCCGGCTACAATCGGAGCCACCCAGATAATCGACCAGCCCATATAGGCAAGCAGCATTAAAAGGATCAGGCCGATCACAATACTCAGCATTCTTTTTCCCCCTAAACTTCAAGGGCTTTTCTTCCTGCCCTTATTCTGTTCACCCTGTTAACAAGGAACAAAGGAAATTTTACTCCCGCAGGAATAATAAGTAAAATGAATTATAACTATAGTTCCTATGCAAAAAATTCATAGATAGAGGAAAGAGGAAAGCATGTGGATATACGCCAACTGACCTATTTTATTGAAGTTGCCCAGCAAAAGAGCTTTACTAAGGCTTCGAGCGTTCTTCATCTCACACAGCCAACACTCAGCAAAATGGTCAAAAGTCTTGAGGATGAACTTGATATCGAGCTCATTGACCGCTCTGCACGCCAGATTGAATTGACAGAAGCAGGTGAAATCGTATATGAACAGGGGCAGAAGGTAATCGAATCGATCAATGATCTATCGACACACCTTTATGACCTGATGAACCTGAAGAAGGGAAAAATCAAAATCGGCATCCCGCCGCTGATAGGGGTGTTATTTTTTCCAAAGGTAATTAAATCGTTTAAGGAGAAATATCCGGATGTGGAGATTCTGCTGACTGAACACGGTGCCAATAAAGTCATGGAAGAGGTGGCAGAGGGACTGCTCGACTTCGGGGTAGCTGTGCTGCCGGCAGATGAGTCGCAGTTTGACATCACCCCTTTCATACATGAAGAACTGATGCTTTATATGCATGCCACCTCTCCTTTCTCCCAAAAGCAAGAAGTGAAGTTAGCTGACCTCCAGGAGGAATCCTTTATATTGTTCAGCGAGGAATTCACCCTCCATGACCGCATCACCGAAGCCTGCATCAAAGCCGGCTTCCGGCCGAAAGTCGCCTATGAAAGCTCCCAGTGGGACTTTATCAGCGAGATGATCGCTGAAAATCTGGGGATTGCAATCCTGCCTCCATCCATCGCCAAAAGGATGAACTCGGACCACATCAGGAATGTCAGGCTCAAGGGGCCGTCCATTCCATGGAGGCTTGGAATCATCCAGAAAAAAGGGCGTTATGTATCGCATGCAACACGGGAGTTTATTAGGGGGATTACGGGGATGTATGAGGCAAAGGAGTAAAGAAGAATATTTAAAATAAAAACTGCCCCTCATTAATTTTGAGCGGCAGCTTTTACCTATGACAGCAGAGGTATTCTAGTTTTATACTTCTCAACAAGCCTATTATTATGCTCATCCGCCCCATCAATATTTCCACTTAGAAAGATAGGCGGTTCATGTCCTCTGTCAGCCATTATTTTGATCGCTTCTGCAAAAATAGCATTCAAAATAGTGCTTCCTGCTACTGTTGAGGTTGGAGCAAACGGGACAGCAACTTTATCGTATTGAAGAATGGCGTCTCCTGGGACTGAGTGGTTATCGATGACCAGATCAGCTGAGTTATATAAGTATTTCCCGCTGTTATGCCTGGAAGGCTGGCTCTGAGAGTATTCAATGGATGTAAGGGCAATCACATATGCGCCATTTCTCTTTGCCTCCTGTGCTACATCGACTGGTACTGGATTCCTCCCAGAGGTGGATAGGACAAATACGGTATCATCCTTCTGAATATCCTGTTCCTGAAGAAAGCTTCTGGCATAATCATTTTTCCGTTCAATTTGAGAAGAGCGGAGAGCCCCTTCATGAAGCATAAGCGGTTCATGAAAGATGGGCTTAATGGGTACAAGCCCGCCGGCCCTATAAAAGACTTCTTCAGTAAGGATATGGGAGTGTCCGCAGCCAAAAAGCTGGACGATGCCTCCATTCAAAATTGATTCTGCTGCCTTCCCGGCGGCCTTTGACATAGCATCCTTCTCATTCTCCAGGATTACATCAAGTCTTTCCTTTGCCTTGTTAAAATAATTCTCAATCATGATAATCCCCCCTTGGCTTTCTTTACGATCTTTGCAACCTCTTCAGCAAGGGTCCTTCCGGTATGCTTATCAATCGTTGACCCAAAGATATGGGGCATGAATAAAGGAATGCCTGTATCTTTAACCGCAGCAATGATTTCTGTGATATTGGACTCTGAAATGCCTCCGGCAGGTTCGATTGCCATAATTCCTTTTTGGGCAGCGGCTTTTGTTAGATACGTTAGCTCTTCGAGATGGATGGTTCCCTTTAAAGGCATAAACTTAATCGATGGAATCCCCATTGCCGCTGCCAGCTCTACAAGCTCTTCTGCCGCCATCTCAACGCCGCCGGCCTTTACATAACCAATCCTTCCAGTTGGTGCAACAAGGCCGTTAACCATCTGCTTCTGTCCCATTCCATATAGGACTCCCCTTACATAACTGGATTTCTCAAAAGGCTGGTTAATATGGCCCGGCTGTGACTTAGCAGCAATGCCGAGAACTTTCTCCCAGTTAGCGGGATTCCCGCCATCGCCAAGCCCTATACTGACCAATGGGGCGACTTCTTTTATCTCTTCTACGGTTTTAGCAGCTTCCTCAATAGCAGTAAAATCGGAAGATACGATTCCCGGGACGATATAGCCTTCGCCAGCAGATATAATTTCCTCCGCATTCTCTTTATCCTTGGCAAGGAAATTGAAAAGAATGTAATCATTAAGTTTTTTCATCTCATTTAATATCATCTTTTGCACCTTCAATCATAGCTGCCATATTTTCTATGGCTTTATGGATGATTATCTCTCCCTTTTCTTTCGTAGCCAGTTTGGCATTTCCTAATACAGCGGAAGACGTAAACTCCTCCCATGGCGTCGGTGTGGCATCAGCACTCAGAGGAATTACGGGCACGTCATTGATTGCCTTTGACATGTCTACATATTCCTCTGCCAGGTAGAGCATGTAAGACGTCTCAATTTCGCACGCGTGAAAATAGCTCGAATGGGCAGAGGGAGTCTCTCTGACTGATTCGGTTACTTCTTTTACGCCAGGATAGAAAAGGTAGAGGACTTTAAGATTCGGAATTTCACTGTACAGCTTGCGTGCAGCTTCTTTTAATGCAACTGCATTACCAAGATGGCCGTTGATCACAGCAAATACACGGAAGCCTTGTTCATACAGGCTCCTTCCAATATCAGCAATCAGGCTGATCAGGGATTCATTGCTTACATTGATGCTCCCGGGAAAGTTTTTCAGGCTCCATACCTGTCCATATGGAAGCGTTGGGAGGATATAAGCTCCTGTTTTCTCTGCCACTCTCTCAGCCAGCCTTTCAGCCAGTACATTATCGGTCCCGAGCGGAAGATGGGGGCCATGCGCCTCTACAGCCCCAATTGGCAATATAGCTGTTTTTGCAGCTTTTATTTTCTCTTTTACTTCAAAGGAATTCTCATTCTGAAATATCATGGTTTTGGCCACCTACTTTTTGAAGGCAAAGCACTTTGCCGGATTTTCTACGAAGAATTTGCGGATCAGCTTTTCCCCATTAAACCCTTGTCTGTTTGCGTCATCTATGAATCTTGGAACCCACTTGGCAATAATATATTCCAGTCCCAGCCCATAGTCATAATGCTTGTAGTACGTCTTCCTTGCCGTATCCCCGCTGACCAGAATCTGATTTTCATATCCTTTTTTTACGAGTTCTAGAATACAGGCGATTCGTGCGCTTTCTGGTGCGTATTTAATTTTGGCAATGCCATCAAAGCAGAGATAAGCGCCTGTACTGGCAATTTGTTCATGATAATAAGGATCAGGATTGCGGTCCATATGGCCAAAGCTCATATAGGATAAATCCACCCCTTCACTTTTTAACAATTCAATCTGCTCAAGGCCCATCGTTCCCGCTTCTGTATGGGAATGCATAGGTGCTCTAGTTTCATGATGCGCCCTCGCAACTGCCCTCAGCGTTTTTTCCTCCAGCGGTGTTATCCGGTTATAACCGGTGCCGAATTTCACTTGTCCAGCTTTCATAGACGTTCCTTCTAGGCCCTCATCCACCTCTCTTATGACAAAATCCGCAAGCTCATTTATGGATGCTGAATCAATCCATTCAGCATAAGTCCGATGATTTCCCAGGATCGGCTTTAAGTTTTCCTTGATGCCCGCATCCCAAAGGAAACTCTTGTTAAAACCTGCTGTACCGACTATATGGATATCCAGCTCTTCGGATATTTCTTTTACTGCCTGCACATCGCGCCCATAATCCACAGCTGTGGCGTCAATGATCGAACGGCCGCCATGTGCTTTGAAATCTGCGACATCCAGCTTGGACTTTTCCTTATCATCCAGGAGCAGATCATCTTCGTTTCTTTCCGCCCAATAGGCAGGACGGCAGACGATATGTTCGTGGGAATAGGTAAAACCTAATTCTTCAGGAGAAATATCTCCCCTCAGTGTGCGTATGAAACTCATGTTGGAACCTCCCTAATTTAGTTATTACTGGAATAAGCAAAGGGCATTTTCATGCCCTTCCCAGAAAATTCCCTCTATTAAAAGAACAGCTGTGCCAGAAACCTGACCATCGGGGCCAGAATAAACATATCAGAATCCGCTGCCCACATGGCCGAATCCGGAATGGTATCAGCTATCAGCATTTTGACCATTACATATTGCCCCCAGGCTACTACAGTTGCCGTAATAAAACCGCCCAATACAGCCCCTCTTACTCCACCGGTTGCATTCCCGAATACACCGGCCGTCGCACCATGGAAAAAGAGTACAATCATGGTTGGTACAAACACATAGCTCACTGTATTCCCCAGTACCAGCAGCCAAAGAATCGCCCCTGCAAAAGCACCAAGGAATCCAAGGATGACTGCATTCGGTGCATATGTGAATACAATCGGGCTATCAAGAGCCGGCTTTGCTCCCGGCACCAGCTTAGTCGCAATTCCGTTGAAGGCAGGAACAATTTCCCCAATGAACATCCTAACCCCCATCAATACAATGGCAATTCCCCCAGCAAACGTAAACGATTGCACAATAGAGTAAATAATGAAATTCTGATCACCGGCCTGAGCAATCAGCTCGGCAGCTTCCGGGGTATTCTTTGTTGACAGGATAATGGCACCTATCAAGAACAGCAATCCCATTGTCATGGCAGTAATGACATTGGAATCTCTTAAAAATTCCAGTCCCTTAGGGAGCTTGATTTTCTCTGAATCATTTTCCTTATTGCCGAGCACCTTACCCGCGAGGGCAGCCAAAAGGGCTACTGATGCGGAGGTGTGTCCTAAGGCAACATTGTCATTGCCTGTAATTTTTCTCATAAAAGGCTGTGTCACAGCAGGCTGGAGCGTCCAGTAAATTCCCATAAAGATAGATAGGAAGACGACCAGTTTTCCAAATGAGACATCACCAACACTATGGACAACTACACCCGCAAAAATGGTAGTGGTCCAGAACATCATATGTCCTGTCAGATAGATAAATTTAAATCTCGTAAATCTGGCAAGGAGTACATTTATCAAAAAACCAACAGTCATTGCCAGCGTGACTGCACTTCCATATTTTGCATTGAAGGCATCCTGTCCCATAAAGGACCCAAGAGATTCACCTTCAAGATTGAAAACTTCCTTCCATAATGGCTCAAATACCATTAAAGCGTTCACGATTACATTGGAGCCTGCTCCAATGACCAGGAACCCGATGATCGCCTTAAATGTACCCGAGGTAAGCTGGCTGAAGTTCTTTTTCTGCAGCAGCAGACCCAGCAGCACAATAAACCCGAGCAAGATCGCCGGTGTGCCAAATATATTTGAGGCTATCCACTTAATAGCTTCCATCCCAAATTCCCCCTATAGCTATTATTCCAATCCGTTTTCCAAAGCTGTCTTAATTTCATTCATATCGAAATAGTTATTCACCACTAACACCTTTGAGCCTGTCCCCTGCAGGGTATCTGCCAGCTCGTTGCTGGTGATGATATAATCGGATGACATACTTGAGGCACTCGATACGTCCGTATTTTCCACATCGGCAGTTTTGCCCATATCCCTTAAAGCAGTTTCAACATTCATTCTTAAAATCAGGCTAGTTCCTTGTCCCAGTCCGCATACACATAAAATTTTCATAGTTAGTTCCTCCCTAATATCTCTTGTATTTGTTCATAGCTTGAACTCTGCTTCAATCTCTCTACATTCTCAGTATTACTTAGCATAACCATCAGCTTCTGCAGAATCTGCAAATGCTCGTCACTGCTTGATGCCCCTAAAGCAAATACCAGCTGAACTGGATCATTGGCCTTATTGCCGAAAACAACCGGGTCTTTCAGTTTTACAAAGGATACCGATGCTTCCTTCACCCCGTCCTCCGGTCTTGCATGCGGCAGGGCGATCTGGGGGGCCAGTACAAAATAAGGGCCGTTTTTGTGATAGGAGCTGACCATAGCCTCAATATAAGATGTTTCAGCCGCTCCGCCATTAACAAGTAGTTTTCCTGCCTTCCTAATGGCTTCTTCAGGTGTTGCCGCTTCTACATTGAAAGCAGCCAGGTTCTCTTCAATAAACTTCATGTTGATGTACCTCTCTTGTTCACTGATCTTGTGCTGAGTAATGTCTAATCATTTCAAAGATCTCATCTGCACTTTCTGCTTTTATCAGCTGCTGCTTATTGCCTTCTGCAGTCATCATGCGCGTTAATTGAGAAAGTGCCAGCAGATGAGAGTCACCATCTATTGCAGCCAGTACAACAATTAAATTTACTTCATGGCTCTTTTGTCCGGAGAAAGCGATGCCATTTTTCAGCCTCAACAAACTCAGCCCCAATTTTTCTACTCCATCTTCGGGCTTGGCATGGGGAATCGCAACCCCAGGGGCGATGACAATATATGGACCCATCTTCACAACGGTATCTATCATTTTTTGAACATAGCCTTCTGTTATGGCTCCGCTCTCAACCAGAGGCCTGGAAGCAAGCCTGATTGCTTCCTTCCAGTCCGCAGCATCATCCTCGAGGAGAATATGCGAGGGCTTTAGCAAATCCTGCAGCCGCGGTTTTTCTATTTTCTGCACCTGTGTATTGTTCTCTGCAAGATAGGTCTGCAAAGCCCTTTGCAATGACTTTTTGTCTTTGATAACGGAATGGGTCCCGATAATGTCTATTAATGCTTCTACAGATCTTTGCTTTGGCTTAACACCAATGATAGCGTTTACCTTTTTGAGCAGCTCTTCCTTCTCATTCTCTGTTAGGATGGCGCTTACTGTAAAAACAGGGATTCGGTTCTGCTTCAAATCAGTGGTGGAGATAATAAAGTCAGCCTGATTTTCATAGTTTTTGTACTCCCTTAAAGAAAAACAGCCAACTATATCTACGGTAGAAAACAATCCCTCAAGCTGATGCTGGAGAAGGCGGGAGGTGCCGATGCCGCTCGTACATACAACGAGTGCTTTCTTCCTTTTTGCGGGTAGCGTCCCCAGCTTTCTCATCCAGCCGCCAAAATGAAGTGCGATGAGGGCAACTTCGTTATCGCTCGCCGCTTTGCCAGTTAGCTTCTCCAGGCTGGGAATGACTTTTTTGGTCAGCTGAAAGATATCTGGATATTTTTCTTTAATAGCGGAAGCAATATCAGTTTCAGCTTCAATATCGTAAAGAACCCTATAGTATGCGGGTTTAACATGAAGCAGAAGGCCGCTCTCTATTTCTTGCCTCGCTTCAAAGAATACGCAGGCATATCTTTGAAAATCTGTCACCATTTCCTCGACTACTTGCATGAGCTGCTTTGCTATTCGCCCCTTATCTTCGTGAAAGGGGGCACTCGTCACATTTACCCGGGAACTAAGCAGATGTTTAGTAATGTAATAGATTTCATCTTCAGGAAGCTTTAAACGAAACAGATCTGAAAGTCCCTTGCCGATGGCTTGTGCAGCACGGAATTCCATTGTTCCTGCAAGTGCTTCCTTTTCATAGCCGTCAATCTGAACTTCGTCTCCCTGGGCCGCTCTGCTTGCAAAGAGCAGAAGCCGGAAAGCGAGATTATAGTGAAATTCGTCAGTAAACTGGATGCCAAGCTCTCTTTCTGTAGCTGTCACCAAATGCTGGACTGAGTATAATTTCTCATCATCCCATAGATCAATTTCCTCATAGTAGTTCCGGAAAGGAAGCTCCCGTCCCCAAAACAGGTTCTCCGCTGCACCTGCCGGCAGTGCATGCTGAAGATAATAAATGAGTGCCTTCCTCTTACTCCCCTCATCACCTTCTATGAGGTAGCCGAATTTTCGATCCCATACAAGTTTGAGATAATACTTTTTCAGATCTGCTTTAAGCTCTTTCAGATCATCAATGGTTGTATTGCGGCTCACCCTTGTTCTCTCCATCAGGCTTTCCAGATATAAAGCCTTGTCTGATGACATGAGATAGATTGCAAGCAGGCCTTTTCTTTCTACCTGAGAAAGCTCATAATGCTGAACCGTCTTTGTGCCGGCATCGGTTAACACCGCTTCCCTCGTTTCGTCCTCCAGCTTAAAACCTGTTGATCTGACGTATTTAACTGCGGGTAGATGCCGATCCTCCAGCCAGCCGTTAATTTTCCCTATGTCATAATACACTGTTCTTCTGGATATATTGAACTTCTCGATCAGGGCTTTAATGGTTACATAAGTATCCTGCTTTGCAAGGTAAGTCAATAAAGACATACTTCGTTTATCGATAAACATTGACTGTTCCTCCTTTGCACATTAGAATGTGCAAAAGCTTTCTCTTTTAAAAGAGTGTTGCCTTATTTATACTATACTCCCACGGTTCAGAAATGAGGAAGACCAAATGACGGCCATCCTATTTGTGCAAAAATGGACTATTTATAATATTTTTGATTTTCGGTGACTTAGCTTGGTTGTATAAGGACTGCTTTTTCACGGGATTCTCAAACAAAACAGGACCGCTTTCCTAAAAAGGAATAGCAGCCCCATAACTTCATTGAATATTTTGAATCCCTATACTAAAAAACTAGAAAAACCGTCCCCAAAGTGATGATTGCCCCGCCCACAATAGTATGCTTTCTCGCTTTTTCTTTTAAAATAACGAAGCTCAAAATCATAGTGATCACCACACTGAATTTGTCAATCGGAGCCACGACGGAGACCTTGCCAATCGCGAGCGCCCCGAAGTAGCAGAGCCAGGACAGCCCTGTTGCCGCTCCCGAAAGGATGAGAAACAGATAGCCTTTGGAGGAGATAGTTTTCATTTCCCGGTATGTCTTCTGGTAAAAAACAATGGCCCATGCAAACAGGAGAATGACGATGGTCCTCAGAAAGGTAGCGACATTGGAATCTACCCCCTCCATTCCGATTTTGGCCAGGATTGAGGTCAGGGCAGCAAAAACAGCGCCCAATATCGCGTACACAATATAGCTTTGTGATCCGGTGAATCTCTTTTTGTCTTCATTTTTGCCGATCAGCACGAAGGTGCCAATGGTGATGAGGGCACCTCCGGCCAGGATTTGGGGCGCTGCGGGCTCGCCAAGCAGCAAAATGGAGAGGATGATCGTCAGGACGATGCTGGACTTATCAATCGGCACGACCTTGGAAACCTCGCCGATTCCCAGCGCTTTGAAGAAAAACAGCCAGGACAGCCCTGTGGCGAAGCCTGATAAAATAATGAAAAGCATGGCTTTCGGCTGTATCGCAGCGATTGTGCCGAACTTGCCTGTGATCAGGACCATGAGGAAAGCGAGGAGCAGGACAACGATCGTCCTGACGGCAGTTGCCAGGTTGGTGTTTACATTTTCCATCCCGATTTTCGCCAGGATATTGGTCATTGAGGCGAAAAGAGCGGCCAATAATGCGAGGATAATACTCATTGTGACATCTCCCTTGAATAGGATGCCTGCCCAAATAAAAAGGCTGCCGGTTACAGCAGCCTTAGACTGGGTACATCCGGGTTCTTGTACCCTATAGTGTACGCCCGTTTGTCCCGATTACATCCTTATACCAATAAAAAGATTTCTTTCTGCTTCTCTCCATGGTGCCGGTTCCGTCATCCTGCTTGTCCACATAGATGAATCCATAGCGCTTTGAGAATTCACCCGTCGACATGCTGACCATGTCGATGCAGCCCCAGCTTGTATAGCCCATCAAATCAACTCCGTCTTCAATGGCCTCCCCCATCGCTTCAATATGGCCGCGGAGGTAATCGATCCGGTAATCATCATTGATTGTGCCGTCTTCCTCAGGTTCATCATAGGCACCCAGACCGTTTTCAACTACGAAAAGCGGCTTCTGGTAGCGGTCATGCAGCAGGTTCAAACTGATCCGCAGCCCTTCTGGATCAATCTCCCAGCCCCAGTCGCTTCTCTTCAGGAACGGATTGCGGACGCCTCCGATCAGATTGCCCTGTGAAGCTTCTTCATCTGACTTCTCCTTCTTCTCGGTGCGGGACATATAATAGCTGAAGCCGATATAATCGACAGTCCCTTCGCTGATAATATCCAGGTCTCCTTCTTCCATTTCAAGCTGGATACCATGATCTTTAAAGTATCTGTCCATATAGGAAGGATATGCTCCCCTGACCTGCACATCTGCACAAAAATAGTTGAAGAGCTGTTCTTCCCTTAAGCTGTGCATCACATTGGCCGGATTGCTGTCATAAGAATACACAGGGGCAAACAGGATCATGCATCCGATCCTGGATTCAGGGCTGATTTCCCGGCACAGCTTCACTGCAAGAGCGCTGGCGACAAATTGATGGTGATACGCCTGGAATGTGGCTTGATAACGGTCTTTTTCTTCTTGGATGGAAAAGCCCAGCCCCTGAATCGGCATGACAAGGCCGCTGTTGATTTCATTAAAGGTCATCCAATACCTTACTTTATCCTTATAACGGGTTAAAACTGTCCTTGTATATTTTTCAAAAAAAGAAACGGCCTTCCGGCTTCTCCAGCCGCCATATTCCTTCACCAGATGAAGCGGCATTTCATAGTGGGAGAGTGTTACGACCGGCTCAATGCCATGCTTATGAAGCTCATCAAAGACACGGTCATAGAATGCCAATCCCTCTTCATTTGCTTCAGCTTCATCCCCGTTCGGAAAAATCCGCGTCCACGCAATCGACATCCGGAAAGCCTTGAAGCCCATTTCCGCGAACAAAGCGATATCCTCCTGATAGCGATGGTAAAAATCAATCGCTTCATGGTTGGGATAATAGTAATCGTCAGGATGGATCTCAAAGTCAAAGCCCGGCCTTGTTAAAATGTCATAGCGCCCTTTTCCGCCGGGAAGGACGTCTGCTATATTCAGTCCCTTGCCTCCTTGATTATAGGCGCCTTCTATTTGGTTGGCTGCCGTCGCGCCTCCCCATAAAAAACCTTCTGGAAAACGGTATTCTTTCATGATGTTGCCTCCTCTGGCTGATCCTATTTTACTTTTAGCTTATTCTTCTCTTAATAAGCCTTGTACTAAGTATCTTAACGCTGAATCTCAAGAAGAGTAAATGAAGACTGCCCATTCAGTTCTTTTTTACCGAAAATGAGAATTGTTTCATAACTGAAACACTATGTTTCAGAGAGCATGCTTGTGATAAAATAGAAAAACGATTGATGATATCCTTTAGATAGGAGCGGAACAGCCTTGTTTACAAATGAAATGATTGCCAGCTTTAATCCGCTTGAGATTTCTCTATATAATTATATTTCCCAAAATCGCGAGAAAGTGGTCTATATGCGGATCCGGGAGCTGGCAGATGAAACACATGTGTCGACAAGTACGATTCTCCGCTTTTGCCGCAAACTGAATTGCGAAGGTTTTTCGGAGTTTAAGGTAAAGCTGAAAATGGAGCTGAAAGAACAGCAGGGAGCAAACATCAAAAGCTCACGGGAGTCGGCAGCCGAATTTCTGGAAAGGGCGCTTAAAGGGGATCTTGAGGAGAGCATTGCAAAAGCTTCCAGGCTTGTGGCAGAGGCAGACAGTGTCATTTTTATCGGGATCGGAAGCTCAGGCATCCTGGCGGAATATGGGGCAAGATATTTTTCAAGCTTAGGCGCTTTCTCGCTGTATATAAAAGATCCTCATTTTCCGATCCATTCAAAGTGGCAGAAAAACAGCGTTGTCATTGCCCTCTCCGTTTCAGGGGAAACGCCTTTTACAGTTGCCCACCTGAATAGGCTGAAGCAGGAAGGAAGCAGAGTCATCAGCATTACGAATAACCGCGCTTCCACGATTGCAAAGATATCTGACTTAAATATCTCTTATTATGTAAGCGAAGAGTTTATGGGAGAGTCGAATATCACCACTCAGGTTCCGGTTGTGTATATTCTTGAATCGATGGGCAGGGAGATACATCGGCTTGGCCATTAATGTAAAAAGACCGGAAATAAAATTTAAGACCCTGCCTCACCATATCGCTGAAAATCCAAATCTAGCCTAAGCCACCCAGCGCCTTTAATCGCTTCACCGCCGAATGCACAGTCAGCCTATGATAAGAAATCAGTCTCTTTTTAAAAACTGCCCCATAAATGCCATACGGTGCCGGCGAAAGGCGCAGCAGCTCTTCCCTGCTTGTCAGCTCAATGATATTCGCTCTCAGCCCCAGTTTTTCTGCAGCGGCTGTGAGGTTGTCTGCCGCAATTTCCACAAACGGACACTGCGGCATTCGCAGAATCGTCAGTTCCTCGAATGGTTCCAGCCGCTTCTTCCAGTCACCGGGAAAATAGGGGTCAGGATCATCCCCAAATTTATAAACCATGAGCTCGAACCCATAGGGAGCCCTTCCTTTTTCCACAAATCCATGCTTGATGAAAATGTCGGCGCTTGGCGTCCAGGAGGTATCCGGATTCGTGATTACGATGACACCTGCTTTCTGCTGCTTTCTGGCATCCTCCAAGCAACGCTCAATCAATTGCGAGGCATAGCCTTTCCCTGTCACATGCACCCAAAGGCAATGGATGACAAGATAATTTTCCCCATAGACAGCCCTTGAGGAAAATTCGATCGGCGTATATTCAATGAATCCGGCCTGTCTGCCGTTCTCCAGGACTTTCAAATACTTCAGGCCCTCTGTAAATCTCTCGGTCAGCCATAGATTTTTATTTTGGTAGCCTGAGGAACCCGGCTTGCTGCGCAGGCAGTAGCAGCCTTCCCCAAGACATTCTCCATTTAGTTCTTTCAGTACTGCAGCAGGCATATTTCTCCCCTTCCTTTTTCTCTAGTTTGCAAGGATGCGTATAAGATAAGGATGATGAGAGCCCAATTTTATCCGTCATCTTTCTTCTTTTTTCATCCGTTTCGCTTCCATGCATATTATTTCTTCACACCGGCCGCATTTCCTCCTTTTACCAGATAGGAACGTTTGCTGGCAGTTCTAACGTTTACCCGCCGACCATTAAGGTCAAATACATAATATAGGCTGGATACAAGGAGGTTCACTTTGTTTTGAGTTCTGTTTTAACAGGGGCTGCCCTCGTTTTTATCGGGGCAAATCTGTATTATTTTTTTGCCAATAAGTCCTATAAGAAGAGCCGCTTCAGCTCTGTCTTATTTTTGAAGTTGTTTTTTGTGATGCTCGGCCTCACGCTTGGCTTTTCCGTCATTTTTTACGCCCTTTCATTCGATGATGTGGTGCTGCGGGTTGGAACACTGGACGGGAAGCCTGCCGACCAATCGTTTATGAATCTGCTCTATTTCAGCGGAGTCACCATTCTATCTGTCGGCTACGGAGACCTGATCCCGGTAGGTTCACTCCGGTTTTTTGCCCTGCTTGAAGCTGCCATTGGTGTCCTGCTGCCAACTGCTTATTTTATGAAAGCGATGGGTTCTTCAGGGAAAGAAGAAGAGCAGGATTAGGGTGAAAATAAAGAAAGGCTGCCAGACAACATTGTCTGGCAGCCTCTTTATTATGTTATGATGCTTCCACCGTTTTCATGGAAGTTTTCTTCTTTGGACGATCTTTCTCAGTCATGGTCAGCCCGGTGAATCCGTAGAACAGGGATACGAGCGGAGTGATCAGGGCAAGGAAACAGAATGGCAGATAGGCCCCTGTTGCAACGCCAAGTGCGCCTGCGGTATAAATGCCGCTTCCAGTCCACGGGACAAGTGAGGAGCTTTGTGTCCCGGTGTCTTCCAATATCCTCGACAGATTCTCAGGCTTGAGGTTAAGCCGTTCAAAAATAGGTCTCATCAGTGTTCCGCCCATGACGGTCGAGAAGTATACCGATCCGCCGATGGCAAGTGTTGCATAGCTGACAAGAATTGTCACAAGGGATAAAACACCAGTGCTTTGGATCTTATCAGCAAAAGAAGCAATGAGCGCTTCCAGGACGCCGGATTCGGCGAGCATCCCGCCAAGGCCGAGCGCGAACAGGAACAGCGCAATGAGCGCCAGCATGCTGACCAGTCCGCCGCGCTGAAGCAGGCTGTCGGCCATTTCGATGCCGGACTCTACTCCATAGCCATTATAAAAAATGCTGATCGTTTCTGAAAAACTGAAGCCCTGATAAACGATGGCAATGATTCCGCCAACGGCTGCACCGATAAAGATGGCCGGGATGGCCGGCTTTTTCAGCATAAGCATCCCGATCAGGACGATGACAGGAATCATCGGCACCAGCCCGAGATTAAATGCTTCAGCCAAATAGGATGTCAGTTCATTTACACTTGCGGCATCTACAGTGGCTCCGCTGTATCTAAAGCCAATGAAGGTGAAAATGATCGCCGTGATCAGATAAGCGGGTACAGTCGTCCAGAGCATATGCTTGATATGGCTGAACAAATCTCCGCCTGAGACGGTCGGAGCCAGATTCGTCGTGTCAGACAAGGGCGACATTTTATCCCCGAAATACGCACCGCTAATGATGGCGCCGGCTGTCACGCCGACAGGTATGCCTAATGTGGTCCCTACACCCATCATGGCAATCCCTGCTGTTCCGATGGTTCCCCAGGAAGTCCCTGTTGCCACAGACACCAGTGAACAGAACAAAAGAGTCGTAACAAGGAAGAACTGTGGAGATATGGCTTTAATTCCATAATAGATCAAGGTAGGCACGGTTCCAGATGCAATCCATGCACCGATTAAAATGCCGACGGTTAATAGAATCAGCGAAGGCTGCAGCGCCTTGCTCATCGATGACAGCATCGATTTCTCCACTTGCTTATAAGAGTATCCCAATCCCATCATGAAAGGGATCAATACAAGCATACTAATAAACATCAGAATTTGAATCGGTGCATCAAAAGCAAGAATGCCGACCGAAATAACGGCAATCGCCGCAAATAGCATTAATAGCGCATAAATAAAAGACGGTTTTCTAATATCGGTTTCCAACCAACCACTCCTTACGGTAAATTTTGATCTTACAACTGTCCTGGAATGTTTTTTGACATGAATGAAATAAGATCGTGTGTTTTTGCAGTACGAGGTTAAATAGGATAAAACAGAGGGCCCTAAAAAGGGCAGCAGCGTGCAAAGCTTGTTGTGACAGGCTTTACTTGGAAGGCTTTTGCAGGGGTACCTTCCCGCTGACCTTTTAAAAAGGTATATAAAAATAATACTATAGTGGAATTTTTCTGTAAATTCCGATATAAGCGCATATTTCATGATGAAATATGGTGAGCTGACTTCAGAGCTTTTTAACTCCTATATTCTTAGTAATGCGCTGGTATGGTCAGGGAGGCTTCCCGAAAGGCAAATAGGACAGGCCTCATACAATAGGACTCTTGAAACCTTTTCCTGCTCTGTAACGTATGCTTTATAGAGGACACTGCGAAAGGAGCATTGATATGCCAGAACCATTTTTCATGGGGGACTTTATCTTTCAGGCTGCCCCCGTTTTTATTGGCATCATATTTATCATCGTTATCGGCGGCCTTATATTCAACATCTTCAAAGGGGTCGGCCAGTGGCAGAAAAATGAGCAGTCCCCCAGGCTGAGTGTAACGGCCGCAGTCAAATCAAAGCGGACAGATGTATCCAGGAGATCACATGCCCATCATGATAACCATCATCATGTTTCCTCAAGCACCCGCTATTATGTGACATTTGAATTTGACAGCGGCGACCGCTCGGAATTCCATGTATCAGGGAAAGAATATGGTTTACTTGCAGAAGGAGACGCCGGGATGCTGACGTTTCAGGGAACAAGGTATTTGGGGTTTGAGAGGAATAGAGGGCAGGGCCATTCTTAAGGAGAGGCGGGGCTTTGCCTCTCCTTCATTTCTTGCTCTCCTATCTTTCAGGAATGTCTCATTCTCTGCATCCTGTTTATAACGACTAAGAGAACCTCAATATCAGCCTGGAGTTCTTTTTGATAAATTTCATCTTCGCATTGTTCATAATCCTGCCTCAGACGAAAAAGTTCTTCCATAAACAAATCCAGTTCTTCCTCCATTATGCCAGTCTTTGGCTGTTTGTGTGCCATCGATATCCTCCTGTTATAATAGGTCCCATTGGCCCTATTGCAAAATCTGCTGCTGAGCAAAAGAAAAAAGCCGAAAAAAAACAGGATCTCCTGTTCTTTTCGGCTTATGTCCGGCACAATTTGTCCGGTTCATTACTGCCTTATGAATCATTAGGTTTGAGTATAAAAGAAATAACACTGTTATCCAGTTCAAAATTCCAATCAACAAAAACGTCCTGTATCCCCGCTTCCAGGATAGCAGAAAAATGAATATCATTGCTGAGCAATTCACCTTCCAGTTGCCTTTTGGCAACCCGGAGCGTTTCAACAAACCCAAGGGCTATCAGCTGCTTTTCGATCGGCACCAATATTCCCTCGCGGATGACAACCAATGTCCGGGATCCGAGCATATAAGATTCAACCCGATCCGGGGCTTTCTCCGCCTGCCTGCTTATGCTGATGATTTCTTCGTGGACCTTTTTCTTTCCCTTGTAGTCAGATTCTGAATCTTTGCCTTCAGCCACAATGGACGGGCCTACGCCGACAAAGACCCCTGTCTGCCTGTCAAGATTCCAATCATAATACATATGCTGAATGTCTATATCCGTGATCGCTTTGATCTGGCCCCGCATTTCAGGGTCAAGCGATTTCATCAGATATTCTCTTGTTGTCAGTACCGTCAAATCCTGGCCCTGGTCAAGAAGCACCTGCTCAGTGGCTGATATAAAGCCGCTTATATAAATAAGGACATATGGCTTTGATACCGTCACGTAAATGGCTTCCGGGCCTTTTCCGAACTTCTCCCGCAGCAGCTTGCCAAAGTTGTTCGACAGTTTTGTCTGCTGCGCCTTAATTTCCATGTTTCCGTCTATCCCTGCACTTAGAAAGAAGCATCATATCCTCTCTCCTTTTTTCCATTTTAGCATCTGCCTGCCAGAAGGGAAACTCCTAAAAGGCAAATCTCCACAACATAATTTTCCCCTTTTTATCACAAAAAAAACATATTTTATGAATAATCTGTAAAAATATAGAGGAATATTTTAATTTTGGAAGAATAAATAGGTAGATCCAGTTTTTTACGGTATAATTGCATTATCTCAAGACTAACGATCCCCGTCCCCGCTGCTGAACGGATTTGGGATATGATGCCTGAATCTAAAGGATGGCGAGAATGGACATTAAGAAAAAAGAAAAAGAATTGGGATCTTTTATTGGACGGGTTTTGCGCGGAGCTTTTGGCAAGGGGCCGGGGGCCGTGTTTGCCACTATTTCTCCCCCTTATATCACTGTATATATGAAAGACTTTATGTCACAGATAGAAGATAGATTATTAGATACAGAGCAAAGCAAGTATGTCGAGAAAATCAGGGACATGCTGATGCCCGCACTCATAGAGGAGATAAAGGTATATATCCAAATGGATATAGGCGTCACCATTGATGAATTCTATTATGACTGGAATCTGGAAAGCCATTCAGGGATGTTCATCGGCGTTTCGACAGAGGCCGCCCCGGAATACAGCCATTATCAGAACCAGGAAGCTGTACATAAGGAAGTCATCCAAGTCAGTCTGGAAGCCGAAAAGCCTCCAGGCGAAGTATATTCTTCCCTGCTGAATCCAAGGACTCTTGTGATTGTCCGGAATCAAATACTGGTAGCTGTTGAAAAAGAATTAATCCGGCAGGGCTATCCGGAAGTGCTTACCCTCGCCAAACGGGATCTGGAAAAAAGATTGTTCATGGAGCACAGGCCGCAGTTCGAACACTATTTGGATGCAGAGCTGGAAAATGTGTTTGTTTCATGGGATTTTGAACAAGACAAAAGCGTGTGCCTCTTCATCTTAAAACCGAATCATAACAGGCAGCAATGACCCAGGCGATAGAACTGGACATGAGCCAAGAGAAGGAAGCCTCCTTCTTTTGGCTCTTTTTTTTAATAGACGATTGACCAAACAAATGCCAGAGCAAGAAATGGCAGTAAGGGGTTTGTCAGGCATGGAGAAATCAGCAGTGGTTCAAATTATAAAGGAGAATGATATCATTCTGGCCAGAAAGATGGGTAGAGAACTTGCTCGATCCCTTTACTTTAATCCCATTGATCAGGCAAGAATCCTGACAGTCATATCAGAGCTTGCCAGAAACATCTACCGGTATGCAGGCAGCGGGCAAATTCAGTATGAGAAGCTCACAGCAGGAACTCAAATAGGGCTTCGCCTTACTGCCATCGACCATGGACCGGGAATCAGAGACATTCCGAAGGCACTGGAGCAGGGCTATTCCAGCAGCAATGGGTTTGGGGCAGGGCTGCCTGCTGTAAAACGGATGATGGATGAATTCCGGATTGATTCCAGCAAAGAGATGGGAACCAAAGTTACCGTGATTAAATGGAAAACCAGAATCTTTGGAGGTATATGCTAAGCCGGCGTTATGGACGGATGGCAGGGAAAAGAAACACAAAGAAAAGCGCCTGAAATTTAAAAATCAGGGCGCTTTTTGTATGATAGCCTTCCAATATTAATGCCTGCCCTGCCGTCCCAGCCTCCAAACAGCCGCAACATTGGCTGCCGCCTGTTCTGCATATTCTGCTGCGTTCCGGAAGGCATCCTCCAAAGGGACTGCTCCCGGCACGATGCTGAAGACTGCGTCAATCCCATGCTCCCGCACAACCTCACAGTCTCTTGAAATGCTGCCGGCCAGCCCGATCACCGGAACGCCCGATTTTTTGGCGGTTCTGGCAACGCCGATCGGGGTTTTTCCGAAAATCGTCTGTCCATCGATCCTGCCTTCTCCTGTGATGACAAGATCAGCATCTGCCACGATCTTCTCCAGTCCGGCAGCTGCAATGACAATATCGACTCCCCGCTTCAGCTCAGCTGGAAGAAAGGCGAGCAGTCCCCCGCCAAGGCCGCCTGCAGCTCCTGCCCCAGGCACATCCTTGATTTTCTTCCCAAGATTCTTTTCAATCACACCAGCATAATGCGCCAGATTTCGATCCAGCATTCCGATCATCTGAGGATCGGCGCCTTTTTGCGGACCAAAAATGGCGGAAGCCCCTTTTTCTCCGGTCAGCGGGTTGTCGACATCACATGCGACCTCAATCTTTACATCTGCAAGGCGTCCGTCGAGCTGTGAAAGATCAATTGATGAGAGGCCTGATAGCGCTCCTCCGCCCCCGCCGATTTCCCGGCCTTCTTCATCGAGCAAGCGGGCGCCAAGTGCCTGAGCCATACCCGCCCCTCCGTCATTCGTCGCGCTGCCGCCGATTCCGATGATGATATGGGTGACTCCGACATCAAGTGCACTCTTGATTAATTCGCCGGTCCCTTTTGTGGTTGTCACAAGAGGGTTTCTTTTTCCGGCAGGCACCAGGTGAAGTCCTGATGCTGCCGCCATTTCAATGACAGCGGTTTTCTTATCTCCCAAAAGGCCGAAGAAGGCTTCCACAGGCTCCCCCAGCGGTCCTGTCACCAGTGCCGGTATAATGGTTCCGCCGGTCGCATCGACCAGTGACTGGACCGTACCTTCCCCGCCATCAGCCATCGGCACCTTCACATATTCAGCATCAGGAATGATGCGCTTGAAGCCTTTTTCGATACAATCAGCGGCCTCCATGGCCGACAAGCTCTCTTTATAGGAATCTGGTGCAATGACAATCTTCATTTCTATCACTCCTGTTTTTGAATCTTATCCGAACAGCTGAAATACACCGTAAATGAGAGTAGATACTACCGCCATTGTAAGTCCCACCAGTGATTCGTACGGCATGACCTTCAAACGTTCTTTCATTTCCATATTGACGCTTCCGCCTGTTGCATGGAAAAAGCTTCCGTGCGGCAGATGGTCAAGGACAGTTGCTCCCGCATGGACCATGGCTGCGCCTGCTAAGGCGCTGACGCCCATTTCCAGGATGGTTGAACTGAATACCTGGCTTGCTACAGCTGTACCTGCCGTTGTCGAAGCGGTGGCAGCCGACATGAAGATCCCGGATGCAGGTGCAAGCACATACCCTGGCAGACCGACGGCCTCAAGTCCATTTATAAGAACATCCTTCAGCCCTGAATTGGCGATGATTCCCGCCAATGTGCCTGTTCCAAGCAGCATGATGGCGACGCCTGTCATTTTTCCGAGTCCTGAGACGGCAAAATCATTGATCTTCCTTGCTTTGCCCATCACAATCGCTCCCGCAATCCCTCCAAGCGGCAGGGCAATCATCGGATCGATGCTGATATCAAATAATGGCCTCAATGCCAGTAAAATGATAGTAACGACAGGTCCGATCAGTGCGGCCCAAAACGGCGGAAGCGCGCCTCCAGTGTGCGGGGCAACTTCGCTTGCTGAAATGGCAGTCCCTTTATTCACAAGCTTTCTCGCAATGAAATAGGTCATCGCAAGACCAAAGACTGCAGGGATGATCCCGGCTGCCATAATGCTGGTCAGCGGGATATTGAATGCATCTGATGCTGCAATGGCATTCGGGTTCGGCGACATAATATTGCCGGCCTTTCCACCGCCTATCATGGCCAGCAATATCGCCGTTTTGCTGATCCCTGCTCTTTGCGCAATGGCCAGTGCGATTGGTGCTACCGTGATGACAGCCACATCGACAAACACGCCTACCGCTGTCAAAATCATCGTGGCAGCCGCCAATGCAAGCAATGCCCTCGTTTCACCGAGCTTCTTCACAATCGTTTCTGCAATGACGGACGCGGCCCCAGATTCAATCAGCACACCGGCCAGGACGCCGGCAGCCAAAATCCGCAGAACCGCAGGGATGATGCCTTTGGCACCCTCCATCATTAAAGTGACTGTATCGGTTATATTAACCCCGCCGACCAGGCCGCCGATTAAAGCACCGGCAATCATGCCATAGGCCGGGGAAACCTTTTTCAATATCAATAGTATGGCAACAGCTAAAGCGACTATGGCCCCTAAAGCGCTTACTTGAATGGTGGCTTCCAAGATGATTCCTCCCTTAAAAGATGTTAGCTTTATTGTAAGCGTTTCCGTAAAGGTTTACATTGTTCGAAATATAAAATAAAGGCCCGGTATTTCCGGACCTTTTTGTGCACATGCACAATTCACTTAAGCTGGTTGTGCAAAAGAGATAGATAGAGTTCCAGCAGATCCTTTATGGAGCGCGGATCCTTTCCGGTCAGCTCCTTGATCCGCTCCAGGCGGTATCTCAGTGTGTTGCGGTGTATATAGAGGCGGCTTGCCGCAGAGCTGCTGTCCCCATTTTCTTCAATATAAATCCTCAAAGTCTCCTGCAGCTCGCCTTTTTTGTCATGCTGATTTAAGTTTGCGGCATGGTACTGGAACGCTCCTGCTATCCCGAGCTCTGCTGCCCTGGCAACAAAGACTGGCAGCTTATAATCTTCATAAAAATAAAGTGCCTGCTGCGGGTCAAGCTTCCTTCCCGCCTCCAGCGTATGTACAGCTTCCCGGTATGATCTGGAGAGCCCCTCCAAACCGGGATGATACTGGCCGATGGCCGCCTGGCATGGCAGCCCCTGGCTGCCTGCAAGCGCGGAAAGCCAGTCTCCCAACTGGTTCATGGTTTGGCCATGATCCCAGACTTCCCGTTTTATAATCACCTTTTTCAGCAGGATGATATAGCCGGGGTTCATCACATACAAATCTTCCTTTTCCAGCCTGTCGCGGATCCATTTATAGCTCTTGGTCTGCTCATCGGCTGCAATAACGATTGCCGTCCTCGGTATATCCAAGTCAATTCCGAGGCGGTTCACTCTTTCAAAATAGAGCGGATCCAGATTTTCACTCCCAGACAGCAGCTGGCTCGTCAGCTCTTCCTTCAGTCTTTCATCCCACTGCATCTCATCCATCAAAACAGCCTGCTGAAGGATCATTTCGGCCGCCATTCTGACAAGCTCTCCGTAGCTTCTGATTTCTTCCGGCTCCCCCGTGATCCCGATTACGCCGATGATATGATCCTGGAAGGTGATCGGAAGATTGATCCCTGCCCTGACGCCGTTCAGCCGCCCGGCCTCTGCTTCAGTAATTTCAAACCCGCGGCCCGCCCCGATCACCTGGACTGCCCCTTCATGGACAGACTGGATTCTTGCCTCATCTCCCGAACCGATGATCACACCCTTCTCATTCATCACATTAATATTCCGGCCGATGATCTGCATCGTCCGATCCGCGATCTCCTGAGCCAATGCCCCATCCAGAAACTTCATTTTGCACCTCCTCAGGACGAAGGTGCCAGGTTAGTTGTCCCGGCCTGTTGAAGAAGCGGGACAACTAACCTGGCCATTATCCCCGTCCGGTAATCAGCTCACGCTTTTCTTTGTAAGGGTCAGCTTCAACCCGGCTTTCACTGTCAAAAATATAGGTATAGCGGTCCAGCGGCTGGTACGCCGGCCAATTCATGTCATCTCCAGCCGCATTCGGATTGCCCGCCTTGGCAAACGATATCCAGGCTGACTGCATATGCCGGGAAAGTTTTTGTATGGTTTCATCCACTTGGACGCCAAGCCGGCTGAAGTAGAAAAGGTTTGAAAAAACAAACGCAATCTCCAGTCCATGTGCTGCCTTGCCGACATGGGGATGCCCGGGAATATGCCAATCAAACCGGTACATCCAGACAGGAGCATGCTTTGTTTGCGCGGCAGCATATTCAATCGCAGGCTTCCAGAAAACAAAATCGGTCATGAACTGGGATTCCCCTTCAATTGTTGCCGGGTAGTGCCTTTTCACCTTTTCCGCCGCCTCCGGACCAATGAGCTTGGCCATCGCTTCATCTCTTGCAGGACCTGGCATAGGGGCTGAGCCCGGCCTGAAGAAAAAGGCCCCTTCATCATGATTGGTCCCGATCATGACAGGAATCCCTTCTGCTGCTCCTCCGATGATTGCCTGCAATGGAGGAACCGGCAGTGTCTCCGCATCAACCGTTGGCTGGAAAATCATACCCGGCCCCTGACCCGCGGTGACCCGCTCCGCAGCCTTCAAAATATCCTCTGCCGGCACTTCATTTAATTTTTCCATGTTATGATCATCAATGCCCAGCTGCTGCAGCACCGCTTTCGCTATCATGGAAGCCTGCTCCGGCGGGATGATCTGCGATGCCCCGCTTTCCAGGATGGCCTTTTGAAACAGCCCCTTTGCAGCCGGCATGGCCAGTAAAGAGGCGATGCTCATTGCACCTGCCGACTCCCCGAACACCGTCACCTGTTCAGGATCGCCGCCAAAAGCTTCAATGTTTTCCCGGACCCATTTTAAAGCTGCAATCTGATCAAGCAATCCAAGGTTCGCTGTATAGCTGCTGTCCACTCCGGCAAGGTGCAGAAAGCCGAATGCGCCGAGCCTGTAGTTGATCGTGACGACAATAACCCCGCCGTTTTCCGCCATACTTGTCCCATCATAGAGAGGACTGCTCCCGGCACCTGCCCGAAAGGCGCCGCCATGGATCCATACCATAACCGGAAGCCCTTCCCTTGGACCTGCCGGTGCCCATATATTTAAATACAGGCAGTCTTCTGACATATTGTCAGCAGGCGCGCCAAGCATGGCTGCTATATCTTTATTTTGCGTACAAACAGGGCCAAATTCATTCGCCTCGAGGGTTCCTTCCCATGCTTCAGGCGGCTCGGGAGGCTGAAAGCGCAGCTCGCCGGCCGGTTTTTTTGCGAAAGGAATGCCTTTCCATACTGTGGCAGCGCCTCCCTCAGTACCCCTTACAAATCCTTGCTTGGTTTTCACAATGGCTGAATCCATTCACACACACTCTCCCTTTGGTTTTTTTCAAAAAAAGAGACCTGCCCCATGATCGGGGCAAGCTCCTGCTGATCAGGTTCCGCAATAAGTTACATAGCCTTTTCCATCATCATCGGGACCAGTGCAATATCCCTCGTCAGCCTCTGCAAGAGAATATGGCTTTGCCAGCACATTCAGAAGCCTGCCCATCACACTGTAGTCTCCTTCAACAGCCGCCTTAAGGGCCTCTTCCACTCTATGGTTCCTCGGGATCACTGCCGGATTGCTGTTTTGCATCAGCGTTTTGATGTCTTCTGGTGTCCTATCCTGTTTTTCCAAACGGGACTTCCATTTATCATGCCACTCGGCAAACCCCGGCTTGCCCTCTAGAGCTGTTTCCCTGCTGATCGTTAAGGCCCGGAATGTGTTCGTATAATCCGCCTGATGATCCTTCATCAGGGAAAGGAGTTCATCGACTAGCGCTCTGTCTTCTTTTTCAACAGAGAAGATCCCAAGCTTTGCCCCCATACCTTCCAGCCAGTTGCCCTGGTAAATGTCCATAAAACCGGAAATTTCCTTCTGGGCAATCTCAACAGCCTGGTCCTGATCATCATGCAGAAGGACCAGGAGGCTCTCCGCCAGACGGGCCAGATTCCAGCCGGCCATGTACGGCTGATTTCCGTAGGCATAGCGTCCCTGCACATCGATGGAGCTGAAGACAGTTTCAGGATTGTAGGTGTCCATAAAAGCACATGGGCCGTAATCGATCGTCTCGCCGCTGATCGTCATATTATCGGTATTCATAACCCCATGGATAAACCCGGCCAGCTGCCATTTGGCGATTAATGAGGCCTGGCGCCTGATGACCGCTTTAAGGAGTTCAAGATAAGGCTGCTCGTGTCCCTCTATTTCCGGGTAGTGGCGGAGAATGGCATAGTCCGCGAGAGCTTTGACATCTTCCTTCTCACCGAATTGCGCGGCGAACTGGAAGGTGCCGACACGGAGATGGCTGTCAGCTACCCTTGTTAAAATGGCGCCGGGCAGCATGGTCTCCCTCCGGATCATTTCACCTGTCGTGACAACGGCGAGGCTCCTGGTCGTCGGGATTCCGAGGCTGTGCATCGCTTCGCTTATGATATACTCGCGCAGCATCGGGCCTAGTGCCGCCCGGCCGTCTCCGCCGCGGGAATAAGGTGTCCGCCCCGAGCCCTTCAGCTGGATGTCAAAGCGGTCGCCTTCCGGGGTGATCTGCTCGCCGATCAAGAGCGCGCGGCCGTCCCCAAGCATATTGAAGTGGCCGAACTGATGCCCCGCATATGCCTGTGCAAGCGGCGACGCTCCTTCAGGCATTTCATTTCCGGCCAGAATGCTGATGCTTTCATTACTCTGAAGCTCTTCAGCATCCAGTCCCAGTGAAGCCGCCAAAGGCCCATTCAGAATGGACAGCTCCGGCGCCTCCACAGGATTGGGATCCTGGCTTGTAAAAAACATCTCCGGCAGGCGTGTGTAGCTGTTATCTAACTTCCACCCTGTTCTATTGCTGTTTGTCATTGTATCCCCTTTACGTTTTTGACATAAAAATCCTATTTGCAGTCGATAGTTTTATTATACCCTTTCCGTTTTCAGTTGACGCGCGGAATGCACGGGAGGAGCGGATGGATGTTTTTAAAGGCTGAGAACTGTGCGGGACTTTTGTGCATCATCCTATTTAAGAACGGCGGTATAGTTCTTTTTACCCAAGCATTATACTTCTATAATTTCTCAGCTTAGGTTTATAATAAGAGTGGTAGTAAATCTATGAATGATACAAATAGAAAGGGAGTTTTTTCTATGAATTACAAGAATGTAACCGTTGCCGGAAGCGGAGTGCTTGGAAGCCAGATCGCATTCCAGACGGCATTTAAAGGGTTCAATGTATCTGTATATGATATCAACGACGAGGCACTTGACCGTGCAAGAGATAGAATCGGGAAGCTGAAGCCGCGCTACCAGGAGGACCTTGGAGCCAGTGAAGAAGAAGTAAATTCAGCCTATGAGCGCATTTCCTTCCACAGTGACCTGGCTGCAGCGGTTGCTGATGCCGACCTCGTGATTGAGGCAGTTCCAGAAGTCGTGCAGATCAAGATTGATTTTTATACAAAGCTCGGGTCTGTGGCACCTGAGAAAACCATCTTTGCCACTAATTCTTCTACTCTATTGCCAAGCCAGTTTGCTGACGCGACAGGCCGTCCGGAACATTTCCTGGCACTGCACTTTGCGAATGAAATCTGGACAAACAATACAGCAGAAGTAATGGGACATCCCGGCACAAGCAAGGAAGTATTCGACGATGTCATCGAGTTTGCGAAAGCAATCGGCATGGTTGCGCTGCCTGTGCACAAAGAACAGCCCGGCTATATCCTGAATTCACTGCTTGTTCCATTCCTGGAAGCAGGCCAAAAGCTGCTCTTGAATGGCGTTGCCGATCCGGAGACGATCGACAAAACCTGGATGATCGCAACCGGCGCGCCAAAAGGCCCATTCGCCATCCTCGATATCGTCGGCGTCACAACTGCCTACAATATCGCAAACGGCAAAGGCCAGGCCGGCATGGCAGAATCCGCCAAACTCGCTGAAATGCTGAAGCGGGATTATATCGACAAAGGCAAGCTTGGAAGAGAAACAGGCGAAGGATTTTACAAATATCCGAACCCGAGCTATATGGAAGACGACTTTTTAGACAGCTGATCATTTGAAAAAGCTGCCCGATGGTGCTTATTGTGCTGGAGGGCAGCTTTTTTTGTGTGGGTTTGGGGTGGAGTATTTGGATGGATTCAGGTTTCGGACCGGGAAATGGTGCTTTGAGCAGATGATATTTGGTGAATTTAGCTTTAGAAAGCCCCTGCCGGCAGGAATTTTACATTCTCACTCCCAAATGGAGGGTATGTTTGCGGGCTGGATCATGTTTATTAGCAACTTTTTCGATATATTAGCAAGTTTTGGATTTTATTAGCAACTTTTCCTTTTTATTAGCAACTTTCCAGATATATTAGCAACTTTCACTTTTTATTAGCAACTAGCCCAAAATAACCCTCCCCGCCAACTCAAAAAAACACCAGCCCCCCAGGCTGGTGTTCCCCAAACTCCGCTCAAACCGTCATCTGCCAGCTTGAAAGAGCCAGCCATCTTTCCTGCTCTTTATAATCCGGCATCAGCTTCCCGACGAGGCGCCAGAAGGAGCGGTCATGATTCATATGCATCATATGGCACATTTCATGGATCACCACATATTCAATCACCTTCGGCGGAGCCATGGCCAGCTTCCAGTTGAACGTAAGCCGGCGGTTGGAGTCGCAGGTTCCCCATGTAGTAGGGCTGTCGGAGATGCGAATAGATTGCGGCTTCATTTTGAAATGCTGCTGATTGGTCTGAATGTTTTTTTCAACAAGCGCTTTGCACTGCTGATAGTAAAACCGCTTCAGAGCCTGCTGGATCTGTTCATCCCCCGGCTGCTTCACAAAAATGCGCAGCGTATCTCCGTCCACTGCAGCATAATCCTGCTCAACCCCGGCATCCATGGTCACTTCAATAGGATAAGATTTCCCCAGATAGAGGAACTTCTCATCCCGGTCATAGCTCCGTTCCTTTGGGCCCTCCAGCCGGTCCTTCATTTCCTGCGTATTCTCCAGGATCCAATCCCATCTCTCCTCCACCAGCTTCAGCACACTTTCATCCTTTGTGCCTTTAGGGACTCGGATTTCAATATGGCCAAGACCATCGATATAAATCCCGGCCCACTTCCTGTTTTTATGGACAATCTGAAAACTGATCGTCTCCCCTTGAAATGTGTGCAGCATGATCCTGTCATTCTCCTCTATATTTAACCGTTAATCCTTTTAAGAAATTACGGGCAAAATTGTCTCCGCATTCTTTATAGTTTTTATGGCCTTTTTTCCTGAGAAAAGCGCCAAGCTCGCCTTTAGTCACTGTGAGCCCTGCCAGCTTGAATACATCGAGCATATCTTCACTTGTCAGGGACAATGCTATTTTCAGCTTTTTCAGCAATAGATTATTGGGATGTTCATTGTCCGACAGCCTGACCTGCGGCGCTTCCGGCTCACCTGGCCTGGGTTCCTGACGGCCGCGCTTAAAAACAATATATCCATTCAAAAACGTTTCCAGCATGTCATCTGTGCACGGAATATGCCTATCTGTTGCCACTGGAGCCGCATCATCCTCCAAATCAGGCGATTTCGTCAGAATCAGCAGCACTTCTTCCCGCGTAAATTCCATTCCGCCCAGCTTGAAAATCTCCACTACATCGTTATTCTTAATATCCATTGCATACCTGCACCGAATCAAAATATCATTATTATCCACGTTAACACACTCCTGTAATACCGGGACAGGCACACTGTCCCAATTTATTGATGAACCGGAGGAACTCTCATCCCAGCCAAAGCCCGATGGCTTCCTCCAGTTCTTTATTTAATTTCTCTTTCCTGCCATACAGCAGATTGAGCCTGTCATAATCACTTCCGGCCTCTGCCATGAAGGCATCAATTTCCTTTAATTCCTGCTCAAGCCGCTGTATTCTTGCTTCAGCCTTCTCAGCTGACGTGTCCTGTTTTGGATAAGAATGCTGATTCTTCTTTTTCTCCTCAGGCACTGGCATCACCTGGACGGCTTTTTGTTCCTTTATCATTTTATAGGAATCATAGTTGCCTGGGTAGTTTTTCAGCGAATAATCTTCTACTGCAACCACTCTTTCGCTGATTCTGTTGATAAAATAACGGTCATGTGAGATGAAGAAGATCGTTCCTTCAAAGTCTTCCAAGGCAGCTTCCAGTGTTTCGATCGATGGGATATCCAGATGGTTGGTCGGCTCATCCAGGATCAGCAGATTGATATCCTGGTATAATAGCATCGCCAGCTTCAGCCTGATTCTTTCGCCGCCTGACAGCTGCTTCACCTTCGTGAAGACACTTTTTTTATAAAACATGAACTTAGCCAAATACTCGCGGGCCTTTCCTTCCACAATGGAAATGTCCTCCCGGAAGGCCTCGAGTACGGTCAGCTCTTCATCATTGAATACGATTTTCTGCGGCAGATAGGCTGCCTGCACATTGGCGCCGAGCTCTACTGTGCCTCCATCTGGCAGCACCTCGCCGAGGAGCATTTTCAGGAAAGTGGTTTTGCCGCTGCCATTTGAGCCAAGCAGACCGACTCTTTCTCCATATTGGACCAAAAGGACGCTGTTTTTAAAAATAACCTTATCATTAAAGCTTTTGCACAGCCCGTCAGCTTTGATGACTTCTTTGCCTGAACGCTGGGCGGCTTTAATATCCAGCCTCATATTTCTCCGTTTGAAGACAGGCTTTTCAATGATATCCATTTTATCAAGCTTCTTCTGAATGCTCGCTGCCCGCCGGAAGAATTTATTGTTATCCGCTCTCATCGCCCATTCGCGCAGGTCGGACACCGTCTTTTCCATGCCGTTGATTTTTTTCTGCTGCTCACGAAAATGCTCATATTGAATCCGCATATTCTCTTCCTTCTGGCTGATAAAAGAAGAATAATTGCCTTTGTAAGTGATGGATTCCATATCCTCAATCTCGACTATCTTCGTCACGGTGCGGTCAAGGAAATACCGGTCATGCGAGACGATCAGGACAATGCCCCTGCAGCTTTTCAGATAACTTTCCAGCCACTCGATCGCTTCCATATCAAGATGATTCGTCGGTTCATCCAGCAGCAGGATGTCAGGATTATGGATCAGCAGCTTGCCGAGCACAACGGTCGTTTTTTCCCCGCCGCTCAAAAGATCAAAATTTGTGTTCAAAAAGCTTTCGCTGAACTTAAGTCCGGTGCACACCTTGCCCAGCTTCTCTTCCCGCTCGTAGCCGCCCTTCGCCTCAAGCTGCATAACCAGATCGCTGTATTGGTTCAAGGCTTTTTCAAGCTCCTTATCTGTGAGCACCTTCATCTGCTCCTCCAGTTCACGCATGCGTGCTTCAATTTCATCGATTTCTTCGAAAGCAAGATTCAGTACATCGTTCACAGTCAAGCCCGGCGGAAAAACCGGCGACTGTTCCAGATATGCCTTGCTCGCCCCTCTTGGAAAATGAATCAGGCCCTCATCATAGCCGGGACTGGATGTCTGCGGATAACCCGGATAATAATGCATCTTTTCAATCCCCGCGATCAGCTTCAGGATGGTGCTCTTTCCGCAGCCATTGGCCCCGACAATCCCAATCTTCTCCCCTTCAAAGGCTTCAATTGATACATTCCTCATGATCAGTGTGGCTTCCATATATTTTTTGATTCCGTTCAATTTTAATTCGAGCATCTTTTATTCCTTCTTTCATCCATATTGGCTGCTACACTTTTATGGACAAGGCAAAGAAGATCTTCCAACTATTGAATTTTCCCGCATATAAAAAGGCTGCAAGAAGATATCCCTTCCTGCAGCCTGGATGCTTCTATAATTTATCGCCAGTGAAGCCTGAAATGCGCCCATCACAAAATAAGCCCATTTCAGCCTCTGGAGCAGCCTAGAGCTGCCGGACTGATCCCGTAAATTATAAACCCGGTGAGTAAAGTAAGTTTCCTTCTAATTTGCCATCATTCCATAAAGAGCATAACAAATAGACCTAATCAGATTAGGCATTTTAACACTCAATACAAAATTCATATTAATTTTAAAATCAATTAATATTGGCAATTAGTTGGTTCCATAAACTTACTTCACCCCTTCATAATTTTCTGTATTATCTCATGTTATCCTTTAGTTGTAAATGAGCATGCGGACTAATAATAATCCGGCTCATATTTTCCCTTGCATTGCTGTTTGTTCAAGATCTTCCCCAGCAAGCCACTTTTTTAGATTAATCTGCAGCGGATCTTCTCCACGGCAGAGAGAAGTAACTATCTGAGAGTCCTGAAAAGAGTAGCCAAACGTGTGCAGTGTTCCAAAGAGATCTTCATAGTCTGTAAAAAACAGCGGTGACTCTGAGTCCCTGAACAGATCGAAGGTTTGCTGGAAAGAAAGCTGTTTACTTCCGACCAAATCGAGATAACCGGTTCGCTTGATCGACCCATCAATATGCTCACGATTCTTCCCTGCCATCTCTTTTGACCTGAAATGGTTGACGCAGGAATGAAACACTTCCGGCCCTTGTCTTATCAATACCTTATCGGGGCTTGCCTCCACTGCCCCCTGATTGCCAAAGCTGTCAGCTAGGGAGAAATTATAGCAGGCTGCATGGGGAATTTCCTTCAGAAGTTCAGCAGCCTCCCTCACAGTGGCGCAAGTATCCAGCACCATCCTCACACTTGTCCATGCCGATAGCCCTTCCTGATAGCCATCGTGACTGACAAAATGAAGCCCTGCCGCGAGCCCTTTTTCATTCACCCCATCATGCCGGCCGATGGCCTGAAGATTGTAGCCGGCTGACGCAAGAGCCGGCAGATTCTCTGATAGAGTGAAGATACCGTCATAGAACTCTGGGGAGAAATCATAATTGCGCACATAAAAGTCTTTCGTCATAACCGCTGTACAGCCCATGGCAGCCACCTTGGGCACATCATAACCGCTGAAAAGTGCTGCTGCCTTATGATAAGGAATCTCCAAGCCGTCAGCAATCCCTTTTAATTCATCCAGGAGATGAGGAGAATAAGCTTTAAGGATTCCCTCCATTTTCTCTATATTGATAGCAGCCTTTGTGATACTTTTAAACACATTCACTATAGGCTTCCCTGACAAGTGCCTGCCCAAGGCTGCACCGTTTTCATAAGGGCCCTTCCGCAGCTGCAAAATATCCGTTTTGAATTCCATATCGAGGTCTCCTTTTGATAGATTCATACCGCTTAAAGAGTTCAACGCTGTTTATAAAACCAATGACACTAAGGCTCCAAACTTTCCCAGTCCCGCTTTCCAGTCCGGCTTCTTTCCATTCCGTACATCATAAAGGAGCTCATGAAAAATAGGCTGAAGCCCGTAAAAGCTCTGAACCCTTTTAAAGAGGGCATCTGCTGATTCATTCGTCTGATACCAGGACAGGACCTCCCTGGTGAAGTTTTCTCCATAAGCCCAGTAAATGCCCGCAAAGTCGAATGCCGGGTCTCCAAGCTGGGCGTCGGTAAAATCAATGACCGCGCTGATACGGCCCTTCTTTTCGCTGTAAATGATATTGGAAGCTGTCAAATCACCGTGAATGATAGATTTTTTAATAGAATAGCCAGGGAATTCTTCAAGAAAATCCCTGAATATCCTATTAATCAGATCCTTTTCCCTGTCTTTTAGATAAGGGAGAATTTCCTCCCTGACAGATGAATGCAAGGCTTCCCAGTACTCCAATGTATGAAGGGTTTTCAGATTCATAGTGTCTGCCTCTGCAGGGTCTATGGAGTGCAGCTTAGTTAGAAAATCGCCCAGCAGCCTTGCATTTTCCTTGTTATTCTTGAAGGAGTCCATGCTGATATCGCCTAGCATCCTGCCTTCGAGATAATCATACCGGACACATCTTAACATTTGATTCTGGTACAAATATTCATAATCCGGCAACTGCAGGATGGGGTGTTTCTTTTTCAGCAGATGCAAGAGCTTTCCTTCCGCCTCTACTTTTGAGATCACATTTTCAGATTTCGGAAACCTGAAGACGAGACTTTCATTAATGATCACAATATCGTTATCCCAGCCCTTTTCATTTGCTTGAAACTTTTTTATTTTTAAGTCTGGATATTCATCCGAAATGAACTCAAGATATTCTTCTTTTCCCAGCATATAAACCCCAGCCTCCCTCTAGCTTACTGAAGGTATTCTCCCGTTTTTTTCCAAGTATAGCATAACAGACGCAGGTACAGGACCTTTTCCCCCTGCCTTTTCCCCACACATAAACTGCCTCACAAAGCCTTTCTCCCTGTCCAATAACAACGCAAAACCGGGACACATTACCCACCCAGCTCTCCTGCTGAAAGCCTTTTCCTTTGAAATTACCTGTAAACATTTGCTAACATTGTCAATGTAGCGAATTATCAGACAATAGATTGGGAGGGGTTAGATGAAAAAAATACAATTATTCAGCTTTATGATGCTAGTGATGCTGGTCCTGGCTGCATGCGGCACAGATGATGCAGACAGCAGCGGTGATGGAGGGAGCTCCGGTGACGACGGAAGCAAAACCTATACGGTTGGGACCGATACAACCTATCCTCCGTTTGAGTTTGAAGAAGGCGGCGAGTATAAAGGGATTGATATTGATATCATCAATGCCATTGCAGAGGAAGAAGGGTTTGAGATTGAATTAAAGCCTATGGATTTTGGCGGCATCATCCCGGCCATCCTGGCTGACCAGCTTGATGTAGCTATTGCTGGCATGAGCATTACAGATGACCGCAAAGAAAAAGTTGATTTTTCAGACCCGTATTTTGATGCCGGGCTGACCCTTGTTGTTTCAGAAGATAACAGCGACATTACCAGTATAGACGATTTAAAAGGGAAAGTGGTCGCCGTTAAGAATGGTACAACAGGTGCGGAGCATGCCGAGGAAATTAAAGAGGAAGCCGGCATAAAAGAAGTCCGCCAATTCAATGACAGCCCGTCCATGTTCCAGGAAGTGGCCAACGGGAACGCAGACGTGCTGATTGAAGACTATCCGGTTATCGCGTACGCCATTAAAACAAGCGGCCTTGATCTGAAAACCGTCGGGGACCGCCTGACCGGCGACCAATACGGTATCGCTGTAAAGAAAGGCGAGAACCAGGAGCTGCTTGAAAAAATCAACAGCGGCCTCCAGAAGATAAAGGATAACGGCACATATGATGAGATTTTAGGACGTTATCTGGAAGAGTAAGAATTTGCTCAGCGCGCTCCTCAAAAGCGCGCTGTCTTTTTCGAGAAAGAGAGGAGCAGCGATTTGGATATTTTCATAGAAGCCCTTCCTGTCTTATGGGCCGGGCTAAAACTGACTGCATATATTACCGTTCTCGGTCTGCTGTTTGGATTCATCATCGGGCTGATCACCGCACTTTTCCGCCTTTCCCCGATTCCGCCTTTAAGGTGGATCGCCATTTGGTTCATCAACTTAGTACGGGGAACACCTTTCCTCGTTCAATTATTTTTCATTTACTTTGGATTGAATTCACTTTCGTTTATTTCGCTTGAGCCTGTAACGGCAGGTATTTTCGGCGTTGCCATCAATGCAGGCGCCTATATAGCTGAAATCATCCGGGCCGGCATTCAGTCCATCGATAAAGGGCAGACAGAAGCTGCCCGCACACTGGGGCTGACAAGTACGCAGACCATGCGCTATATCATCCTGCCCCAGGCTTTAAGAAGGATGCTGCCGACATTTGTGAACCAGGCGATCATCAGCCTGAAAGACACCTCCCTCCTGTCGGTCATCGGAATCGCCGAACTGACTCAAAGAGGGCAAGTCGTCGTATCAGCGACCTATGAACCTTTTAAAATATGGGGCATGGTCGCGCTCATGTATTTCATCCTGATCTACCTGCTCACCAAGCTCGGCGACTTTATTGAAAGGAGATATCAGCTGCGATGAGCGTAATCCAAGTCAATAATCTGAAAAAATCATTCGGCGAACTCGAAGTATTGAAAGATATCAGTACAGAGGTAAAAGAGCAGGAAGTGGTCTGTGTTGTCGGCCCTTCCGGCTCTGGAAAGAGTACCTTTCTGAGATGCCTGAATAAACTTGAGGAAATTACGGGTGGCCATGTCATCGTGAATGGAAATGACATAACCGATCCTAAAATCAACATCAATAAAATCCGCCAGGAAGTCGGGATGGTGTTCCAGCACTTCAACCTTTTCCCTCATAAAACAGTGCTGCAGAATATTACCCTGGCCCCAATGAAAACGAAGGGCGTCGACAAAGAAACTGCAAAAAAGAAAGCCCTCGAACTTCTTAGAAAAGTAGGGCTTGAGGAAAAAGCGGACAGCTACCCCGGCGAATTATCCGGCGGGCAGAAACAGCGTGTCGCCATCGCCAGGGCACTTGCCATGGAGCCAAAGGTCATGCTGTTCGATGAGCCTACATCTGCCCTCGATCCTGAAATGATCGGGGAAGTGCTCGAGGTTATGAAAGATCTTGCCCGTGAAGGCATGACCATGGTCGTCGTCACTCACGAAATGGGATTTGCCCGCGAAGTCGGGGACCGTGTCATCTTCATGGACGGCGGATATATCGTCGAAGAAGATGTCCCAGGCGAATTATTCGGCAACCCCAAGCATGAACGGACTAAGGCTTTTCTTGGCAAAGTGCTTTAGGCCGGGTTTGTGGATACAACAGAAAGGAGCCCTGCTGCGGCGGCAGGGCTCCTTTTGATTTGGACTTTTGAAAAGGCGAGTTGCTAATATATTTGGGAAGTTGCTAATAAAACGGGAAACTTGCTAATATATGGATAAAGTTGCTAATAACATCAAAAAGTTGCTAATATCCGTCCCCTGCACCCTTCCCCAACCTAATATCCGCACAACATTCATCCAAGCTCCCTTATCCGCCTTGTAAGCTCATTAAATTTCCGGTCCAGCTCCTGATATTCTTTGTCTTTCGGCGTCATAAAGCTGAGCTTCCCCAGCACTTCCTGCCTTTCAGTTTCAAGCTTCATCCTCAGCTCTTCCCGGTCATCCCTTGTTTCCGGTTCCTGGCCGAATTGCCTTTGAATAGTCCCGCCTGCAATCACGAGCTTGCTGCTGGTTATTTTCTCAAGAAAATAGCGGTCATGCGACACCGCCAGTAGTGTCCCTGGATATGCTGACAGGGTTTCTTCCAGCTGTTCGCGCGAAGGAAGGTCAAGATGGTTGGTCGGCTCATCAAGTATGAGCACATCTTTTTCCTCCAGGATGTATTCCATCAGCTTGCACTTGACGCGCTCGCCCATGCTCATATTCCTGATCGGCTCCTTCCACTGCGATGCCGAAAAGCCAAGATGCTTCATTAAGGTTTGAACCTTCCCTCTTTCAGCAAACGTTTCCCGGTAAAAAAGCTCTTCCGGCGTCTGGTCGAGCGGCAGATCGAATACTTCCTGCGTCAAGTAGCCGACACTGGCTGCCGGCGACACCCAGACCTCTCCCTCTGCTGTTTCCTTTCCCATGATGATTTTCAGGAAAGTCGTCTTCCCGCTGCCGTTCGGCCCTGTTATGGCCACTCTTTCGCCATGCTGGATGGTAAAATGCGCTCCTTCAAACAGCCTGCGCCCATCAAAGGATTTTGCAAGATTCTTCACTTCCAAAAACCGCTTGCCCCGCTTTGTGTTTGCCGAAATCGAAAAGCGGACCTCATGCTCAGGCGCGACAGGAGCTGCTTTTGATTTTTCCAGCTCCTTTTCCAGCCGCTTCCGTTTGGATTTCACCTGTGAATCAAGGCGCTTCGCCTTCACACGGTGATATTCCTTGAAGCCTTCCTCTTTCATCGATTTAGCATGGCCGGTGTTTGCCCAGGAGCTCAGCTCATTCAGCTGCCCCTCGATCCGCTCGACCATCTTCTGCTGCTTTTCATATTCCCGCTGCTGTGCAAGCCGTTTCTGCCTCCGGGCCTCCATATAACTCGAATAATTCCCTTTATGCTCAATCAGCTGCTTATCCTCGATCGACCAGATTTTAGAAACCGCAGCATCCAAAAAGTGGCGGTCATGGGATACGAGGATGATCGTCCCTTTATAGGCTGCAATCTGTTCCTTCAAAATCTCCATGCTCTGCTCATCCAGATGGTTGGTCGGCTCATCAAGGAGCAGAAGGCCTGCATCTGCCGCAAAGCCTTTTGCGAGACGGGCCTTCAGTTTTTCCCCGCCGCTCATCCGTACATAGCCCACAGCAGGAACCTGCCATTTTTCCAGCAGCTTAATTTCCAATGGAGATTGATGCCCTGAAGCATAGGATTCTGTTTCCTGCTCTACCATCAGGATATCAGCTTCCTGCCCCACCCACTGGATCTGCCCGCTGGATGGCTGCCTCTCACCGGTGATCAGCTGCAGCAGAGTGGATTTTCCGGCTCCATTTTTCCCAATGATGCCGATCACTTCCCCCTGCAGGACACTGCTATTCACCCCTTCAAACAGGCTTACATCCATAATTTCATAGCTAATGTCTTTCAGTTTCAACATTTCCTTCATACTCTCATCCCTCTCTTTAAGGGAGAACCAAAAAAATCCTCCCAATTGAATTGGAAGGATTAGCCGTACCTTTGCATCAGCAAATAAACCATTATCATAATGGCTGAATGATGTATAAGTGAAAAATGGGCAGACTAATCCTATTTTTTGTGTGAATTGAAATATGCTATTTCAATCAAGAAAAAATAAGATCAGTTATCCATCGTCCACCCATCATTCCTTTCGCACTTAGTTGGATATTAGTATACCACAAAATGGCGGAACATTGTGATATAATACGTAAAAATAAGGAAAAGGAGGACACCTGATGTCTGGAAAAAAAGTAGCCGTATTCATCTTTGTTGGTGTTTTGGCTCTGGTCATTATTTTGTTTGTTGTGATGAATTTGTTTTTCAGTTATATGGAAACCAATGATGGTACGGATGATACTGCCTTTAACACTCCTTCTGTCTATATTGCGGACAAGTTATAGAAGGAATTTATCGAGCCTCACACTGGCCGCTGCTCCTGGCTATAAAGAGACTCCACCAGCCCTGCTGCATATGCATCCCCTTCTTCAGGATAGTGAAGATCCATTTTTACACAAACATCTTTGGCAGTTTCTCTGAAAAAGCTCATCGTATTATGCAGGGCCCTCCAGACATCCTCTTCTTCATAAACTCCATAAAGGTTTTTATAGGCGGACACTGTTTCAGGATCAGCCCATTTTTCAAAAAAGCGGTTACCGTGCCAGGTGTCAAAAGCAAGGCCTTTATTAAGCTTGGTCTGCGTCCGTACCAGCTGCATGAGCAAATGCTTCATATAAGAGTCGCAAATCGATTTTGCGTCAAGCAGCTCTCCCCGCCTGATTTTCTTTGCAGCCAATACAGCATGGTACCAGAAATCATGGATAGCATTTCTTATCTCCTCTGAACCAGGCATCTGAGGGGCAGGCAGATTTTTGGGCGCCTGATGAACCAGGGCTGTGACGGTGCCGTCCTTGTCGAACAGTACCCTCACACCCTTTGCAAATACGCCAAGCGGCTCCGGATCCTGCTCAAGCTCCGGCAGTGCGGAAACAGGGAAAAACGCAAAGTCGACATCAAGCCCCTCTTCAAACAGGACCCTTCTTTCCTTTCCTCCCCCAACGGCAGTATTCTCAAGGAATGTCAGATAATGCTTCCCTATTTTCCCCAGCCAGTCTGTATCATCAAGAAATGCAGACGGGTTTTCCACGATAGCCACAAGATCAAGGTCGGAATACTCGTCAGCCGGCACCTCCGTTCTTGCCCTGGAACCTACAATGAGCGCCGCCCGGATCTTTTCATCGTTTTTAGCCATCTCCATAAATCCCGCTATTATTGTTTCATAAGTCAGTTTGTTCATTATTTACTGCTCCTTTTACTCATACTCTTAAATCCCCAGCCTCTCCTCCAGCTCCCCTTTCTGCCGGAGATGATGCCGGAAATGCATTTCAGCCAGCTCGTGCCACTCCATGGCGCTCAGCCAGCCGAAGCCTCCATGCTCAGTTTTAAGGTCAGGTTGAATCTTATCCAGTTTTTCCCCCAGCTCCCTTATCCTTCTTTCCAGCTGCACAAGCCTTTCGAGCAGGGAAGCTGAAGTACCTGAGTTGTCCGGCGGCTGGTTCATCTCATCCGGCAGCCTGATTTTAACAGGCGGGAAGCCTCCTTCCCTGAACAGCTTTTCGCCAAACTCCGTTTTCCCTCTGCCCTGTACAGGCTCAGCAGCAGCGCACGCTTCCGCTTCATCCAAATACTCATCGGCCACCACAATCACATGATCATACATCTGCGCAAGAGACCACACCCCATCAGCCGGAATTTGCCTCAGCTGTTCCAAATCATACTTTCCGAGGCTTTGTTTATAAATCTCCATGACACTTTGCTCCGCCATCGCTCCCGCTCCTTTCCAAAGTCCCTGACACTACTATTCTCCACTCCAATTAGGAAATCCTTTGTGAGGCCGGGGGGACAGGTCCCTTGGCTCAAAAAACAAGAAATATTAGCATTTCCAAAAGCAGTGTCTCCTGCTAAAGTTAATATGAATATTAATACAGGAGGCTTCTTCATGCTTGGCATTAAAAACTATAAGCCAGTTTTCTACGGAGACTCTTTGGAATTCATAAAGAATCACGGCAATCGCCTTAGATCCATGGTTAATAAAAATCTATGTGGGATGTGGACTGTCCACGAAGTGTCGAGCGGTGAATTTTGGGGTGATTGTCCAGTCGTCTTACTAATAGGAGGACAGCAGCTGGAGTTTTGTTCGTTTAAAGATCAAATCGCTGTAAGCTGGAATGCAATTGATGTAAATGAAAGTATAATATGGTATGGATCCTGGGATTTAAGACTTGAATGGCGAAAAAATGCGATAAAAGGCACTTCTGCTTTCACCGGCAGTCCAGTAGAGGGGGCAGACTTGATTGAAACAGCACAAGGAGGTCACTCCAGCACACTAAAAGGATTAGGATTGAAGACAGCTAAAGGCTATATTTCGCTATTTAATGAGTTTGATGAAACAGTCCTTGCGTTCAAAAAAAATGAAGAGTGTCTTTATACAGAAATCTAAGCCATTCCCAAAAGGAGCATACCATGAAAAAAGCTTGGATATTGATTATAGGCCTTTCCCTTTCCTATCTCACCGTTTTCATGATTACCGAAATTTACACGATCAAACGGTTTGACATTATGTCCGGCAACGGAAATATCGGTCTCCTGCCTGCAGGCTTCTTGCTCCTTCTTTCTATTTTTCTCATAGTGCCGATCTATCAATCTATCCCAAATACAATTAAAAACAGCTGGATTGCAGCTGTTTTCTTCTCAGTTTCCCTTCTTATGCTGATTTCTATTTATATTGGAAAATCAAGACTGGGCCACATCAGAAAATCTCTTTCCGCACATTTTGAAAGCAGCGATGTCAGTCAGTTAACATTCGGCATGACAATCTACACTAATGCTGTCTATATCAATATGTTCAGCTTTAGCACGGTACTGCTCATCATTGTTCTACTAACTATGATATTAAAAAAATGCACCGGACGAAGAAACCGGTACCTTGTCCCTGCAGCAAAAAAGGGATACTAAATCTGTCCCTCATCCCCAAACGTCACCCGGTTCCGCCCCTCATGTTTAGATTGATAAAGTCCCTGGTCAGCTCTTGAGAGAAGGGAATCTACAGTATCTCCTTTTTTATACTGGGCAACGCCAAAGCTGGCAGTCTGATTCCCTGCCGGGGGAAAGCTGCTTTCCATGATCACCTTTCTCAGTTTCTCAGCCAGGTTTACTGCACTTTCCCCTGTCTTTGGGGTAAGAATGATAAACTCTTCCCCTCCCCAGCGCCCAAAAAGCTCAGCACCCGTCAATGGTTGTCTGACGAGTGAAGCCAGCTGTTTGAGGACAAGATCACCTGCATCATGCCCATAAGTATCGTTCACACATTTAAAATGGTCGATATCAAAGAAGATCACTGAAAAACCTTCTGATTTTTTTATCCATTCTTCAAGCCACCCATCAATTCGAAGCCGGTTTGCAATGCCGGTAAGCGAGTCAGTATAGGCGACCCTCTTCATGCTTTCAAGCTCTGAAAACAGCTTGAACAGGTGAAGGGCCATATAAAATACAAGTATATAAAAAAGGTAGGCCACATAAAACTGAGCCAGTGACTCAAGGCTGTCGCCAGAGGCATTAGGGAGATTCATCAGTCCAAAAGCAAATATAATGACAAAAATGAAAAGCGAATAAACAGCGCCCCATTTTGCCCTTAAGATCAGGAAGAAAATCAAAATAACTGCCGGAACCCAGATGACAGAGACCCCAAATGCTCCTTCCTTTCCTTTTCCGATATAATTAAAAACACCATCATATATGATGGCTATATGTGCAGCACTGATGATCGCCAAAGTAGCGAGCTCAAAAGCACGCAAAAACTTTCTTTTATAAACAGCAGCCCAGCTGATGATATTCCAAGCTATCAAAATCCTTGTCAGATATGTTTCCAAATTGTCTTCCGAGTCATTTTCCATAAGATTATAACTAACCATCGCCAACAGAATCAAAGGAATCATATACAGATAGATCATACGTTTGAAATCCATATATGAATTATACTTTCTCAAATCCGCTTCCCCTTTAAGTCGCAGTGCAGTTCTGCTTTATAAACTTCTTTCTTTATCTTACAAACAAATGGAAAAAAGTCCAGTCTTTTCGGCACAAAACAAAGCTCCTGCCCCGCCGGCAAAAGACCTTTCCTCCGCCCTAAAATAGTCTGCAGCTCCAGGAGGTTTGTCCATTCGTTTCTTCCTGCTTTTCATATATTGATTATGAAGGGAGTGAAATGAATGCGATTTAATATTTTGACGACAGGACCGATGAAAATTCCAGGCCAAATCTCAGGGGATCCAGCAGGAGGTCCGCCTGACGTTGTAAGAGTTTCCATCTCCAATCCGACTAACCGAGATTATAGGATTCAGCTGTTTGCGGAAGTCTGTTCATTAGACGAGGACGGTGTTGGCGAATCAACCCTCTTTCCAGACGCTGTATTTGTCATCCCGGCAGGCAGCTGCCGAAACAGGACATTCGGTTTTTTAGACCCGGACATAGGAGGAAATGCCGGTGACCAGCTCCGCTTCTTCGCAGTCGGTGATGTGGAGCTTCAGGCGGTAAAACTGGAGCTTTCCTTTGTAGGACAAAGGCTTGCTGATGAAATGAATGAACCGACCATGTTCTTCCGCCATGATGATCTGCTTGAGGTGAGAAACAGATATACACATCCAATCAGCGAGGCGGTTTTGGGCGGCAGCAGCCAATCGTGGGACACGCTCACTGCTGGTGATGAAGGTTCAAATCCTGCAAGTGCAGGAAATGAGGCAGAATAGGCAATTGATCTTGAGGGGCAGGTCATGCACAATGTTCCATAATAAAAAGCGGGACAAGGTGCACTTCCCCTGTCCCGCTGCATTTATAAGTTTTCCTGGCTTAGAATCTGTTTCGCCATTTCCATATATTCTTCCAGGCCGGATTTCAAGGCGAATTCGGCAATGGCTACAGGATAGGCTGCTTCAAGCTCCATGACATGCTTGGCCATGTTTGGCCACACGTACCCCCCGGCAGCACTGTAGCAGCCGATTAGCCGTTCCAGCTCTTTTTTGCCAAATGTACGGTAATGCCCTACGAAATCATTGGCTATATCAGTTACTGACGCTTCTGTCCAGTCGATAAAACCAGTCACCCGTGAGTCCTCGTCGATCAGGATATGCCCGGGATGCAGATCCCCATGCACCAGACCAGTCTGTTTGGGCCACATCGAGCTATCGTGCACCCACGTCTGCCACCTTTTCCACAAGGCGTCATGTACTTCAAACTTTTCCTTCACTTTTTCCATTCTCAGCATCATACTGGCTCTCGCCGTTTCTGCACTCTCAACTGGCAGTTTCGCTCCCTCAGCTTCGTCCTTCCCAATCTTATGGAGGGAAACCATGGCTTTTGCCAGACTCTCTATATACTTCTCTGGCAAATCATTCACGTCCAGCTCCCATTTATAGGCTTTAGCTTCATGATCAATGGTGCCTGCAGGAACGCCATCCAGCTTTTTATAGGCAATCAGTTCCTCGTTATATACAAGCCAATCCGGAGTCTGGATCAGGATATAGGAGCCGACCAGCTCAAGTGTCCTCTTTTCCTTCGCAGTTGACGGTATTACATCCCCCCTCCTGGGGAAACGGAGCACCCATCTCTCTCCCTTGACATCTTCCACAAATACAACCAGGAAATCAAGCCCCGACTCATTGAATTCCAGCGGCTCTTCTTTAGCTTCAATACCATTTTTTCTTGCAATTCCCAATACCTTTTCTTTTGCCATACTCATAGTCCATTCTCCTTTAATGCTATTTTGTACTAAAAAAACACAGACTGGCCGCCTGTGTTTAAAGTAAATGGAAAATATAGTTATGTCTGTCCTAAAAAAGAAATGCCATAGAGAAGACAAAACTCAAAAGGCCATGAAAAAAGACAGCAAAAAAAGAGGACAGACTCGTCCTCCCTTTCCTTATACAATCAAACGTAAAATAAGGTTTTCTTAAAAATAGGCAGACCAATCCCATTTACCCTGCACACAGGCAGAGCCCTTGAACGTATTTAATTAACGATTCAAAGCTGGGAAAAAACGTAGTCTGATGCTGGCTGCCACAAAGAAAACCTCCATTTCTGTTAAAAGTTGAATCTATTATATCATGAAAGGGGCCGCAGGGACACAGGCTGCTGTCACATTTATCCTGATAGAAAACCTTTTTTTCATGACTGTCCCGCATTAGGCCAATACAGTGTCCGATCAGTACATAGAGCACCGCCCTAATCCCAAAAAAGAGGGACAGCATAACCTGTCCCCCCTTGTACCACTATTTACTCTTAATTTGTTTATATTCAGGCTTCCACATAGCATCGTCTACAGCTTGTTCAATATCGTCGAACTCCGCTTTGGCAATGCCTTCCTGGACGGCAGCCTTGGCTACTTCGATGGCAACATGCCTTGAGACGTCAGCCAGTTTGGTGATGGCCGGCAGCAGGGAAGCACCAGGCGTGCTGCTGTCTGATTTCTCGGCAACTGCATTGGCTGCAGCAGCGAACATGCCTTTTGAAATGATTTCAGCTTTGGCGACAATCGCTCCGAGGCCGAGGCCAGGGAAAACAAATGCGTTATTGGACTGGCCGATTTCATGGCTGATTCCGTTATACTCTACATCCGCAAACGGGCTTCCTGTGGCAATGAGCGCCTTGCCGTCTGTCCAGTTGAAAAGATCCTCAGGCACCGCTTCAGCTAGGAGTGTCGGGTTGGACATTGGCATGATGATCGGTCTTTCAACGTGCTTGGCCATCTCCCTTACGATTTCCTCTGTGAAGGCGCCGGCCTGGCCGGAGGTGCCGATCAGGATCGTCGGCTTTACCCGCTTCACCACTTCCAATAACGGAATCGTGTCCGCTCCGTCTCTTTCCCAATCCTTGACTTCCTCTGCACTGCGTACATAAGGCTTTTGGAATTTCAGGACATCAGGCGTTTCTTCCGTCAGCAGTCCGCGATAGTCAAATGCCCAGAACCGGTCATATGCTTCTTCACGGTCAAGACCTTCAAGGATCATCGTTTCTGCCATCTGGTCTGCGTTTCCGATACCTGCCGCCCCAGGTCCAAAAACAAGGATGCGCTGGTCTTTCAAGGATCCGCCTGTCACCTTCAGGGCAGACATGACGGCAGCCAGTGTAACAGCCCCTGTTCCCTGGATATCGTCATTGAAAGTCAGGATTTCATTGCCGTACTTTTCCATGATGTTCCGTGCGTTCACATTGCCAAGATCTTCCCAGTGAAGAAGAACATTCGGGAAAAATTTGCGCGCCGTTACAACAAACTGGTCGACAAACTGCTCATAGCGCTCACCGCGGACGCGCGGGAATTTATTTCCGATATATAAAGGATCATTGATCAGGTCCTCATTATTGGTCCCTACATCAAGCACAACCGGAAGCACACGGCTTGGATCAATGCCGGCTGCCGCTGTGTAAACTGCCAGCTTGCCAATCGCGATATTGATCCCGCCGACGCCCTGGTCGCCGATTCCCAGGATACTCTCAGAATCCGTCACAACAATCAGATCGATTCCTTCATGGGGCTTATTCAGGTTTTCGAATGCCTTGTCCATTTCCTCCGGATCTTCAATGGTCAAATAGAGGCCGCCCGGACGATGATATTCATGGGAATAGCGCTGGATCGCCTCACCCACAGTCGGTGTATAGATAATTGGAAGCATCTCGTTCAAGTGATCCCTGAGGAGACGGTAGAACAGGACGACATTACGATTATATAAATCATAGAGCACTCCGTTTTTGAACATATTGTTTGTCCGTCTGGAGAACTGCTCATACGCACGTGTTGCCTGTTCATCAAGAGTCAGCACCTGGGTTGGCAGCAAGCCCTGAAGCCCCAGATCATCCCTCTCTTCTTTTGTAAATGCGACACCTTTATTCAAATAAGGATTTGATAGAAGCTCTTTTCCTCTCAAATCTGTGTAAATTACGTTTTTTGCACCATCTGAAGCAGTCATAGATCATAGTTCTTCCTTTCAATTGGAGTCAATTTCCGTACTATTCCATGTTAGTAGCCTTTACCCATTATCTCCAGGTTATTTAACTAAAATTATTTAAAAAAGCAAGCAGCATCACATGCCGCCCGCCTATACCAGAATCCATTAAATACTATTCCAGCTTTTCTGTCAATTCGCGGGCCAGGGGGTCAGGTCCCTTGGCCCAGTTTTCGAGCCAGGGGGTCTGTCCCCTTGGCGCAGTTTTCGGGCCAGGGGGTCTGTCCCCTTGGCGCGGTTTTCGAGCCAGGGGGTCTGTCCCCTTGGCCCAGCTTTCGAGCCAGGGGGTCTGTCCCCTTGGCGCAGTTTTCGGGCCAGGGGGTCTGTCCCCTTGGCCCTGTCCCCTTGGCCCTGCCCTTGGCCCAGCCCCCTCAGCCCAGTCCCGGACCCGGTTCAGTTCAAGATCTTCATTAACAGAATGGCAAGGATGACTGTTGATGCGCCGCCGATTCTTGTGGAAACCTGTGCGAACGGCATCAGGGACATGCGGTTGGAAGCTGAAAGGATGGCAACGTCGCCTGTTCCGCCAAGGCCGCTGTGGCAGCCTGTAACGATTGCGGCATCAACAGGATACATTTTCATCAGTTTTCCTGTAAAGTAGCCTGTGATGACCATGGCCAGAACAACAGCCACACAAACTGCAATATAAGAAGGCGTTACGATTTTCACAACATCCTCAAGTGGGATATACAGCATTCCAAGGCCGACCATCAATGGCCATGTGAGGCTGGATGAAACGAATTTATAAAGGTGGAAGGCACCCTGCTCCATTTTGGCCGGCATAAGCTGCAGGCATTTAACAAGGGCAGCCGCAAAAATCATCAGGACAGGACCCGGGATGCCAAGGACATGGTGGCCAAGCCCTCCGATAATGAAGAAGCTGCAGGCAATCAGGAGCCCTGCCCCCATTAGCGGGAACTCGACAGGTTTGTTGATTGTCGAAGATTCTGTGATCCCGTCTCCGCCCTTCGATTTGACCAGGACTCCTTTTCCTGTAAGCTCCGGCTTTTTCTCCCCCAAGCGGGACAGGATGCCGGCACAGATGATTGCTGCAATATTTCCGATGACCGCTGCAGGAATCAGCTGGCCGACAAATGATTCTGAGCTCTGGCCAAGGACATCGGCATACCCGATGGACAGCGGCAGTATTCCTTCGCCAATCCCTCCGGCAATGATCGGCACAACAATATAAAACAGCGTATGCTTTACATCATATCCAAACAGCATGCCGACAAGAACGCCCGCACAAACTGAGGCAAGTGTACCCAGAACAAGCGGCACAAACATTCTGGTAAACCCCTGGATCAAGACCCTGCGGTTCATACCGAGGATACTTCCGACAACCAGGATCGAAATATACAGGTACAGGAAATTGGATGTTTTCATCAGCTGGGTGACAGCATCCATTCCGGTTGTATTAATAATATTAAAAAATACCAATATAGAAGGAACGAGCAGCGATAGTATCGCCGGGCCCCCGATATCCTTCAGGATCGGGATTCTCATTCCGATATCGCCAAGCAGGATTCCCATTGCCATAATGACGGCAAATCCGCCGATCATATCAGCCGGCAGTGATTCATAAGCTGCCGCAGCATATACAACAAGTGCTATTAAAACATAAAGCGGAAGCGGCACTGCTCCTACTTTTATACTTCCCAATTTTGCAAAAAAGCCTTTTTTCTCTTCCCTTTGATCTTCTGGTGCAGAAATCGGCTGCAGTTTCTTAGCTGGTTCCATAAAGCTTTCCTCCCATCTGTTCTACATGTCCATCTTAATTTTTCTAAAAGCGTTTTCATAGATTATGTAATTAGAGAAATTCTTTTTGAAATTAAAAAAAGTAAGCAGTTTCAGAAACTGCTTACAGAAAGTTCTTAATCAGATGCTCTTTATATGGGTTATATTCATGCTGGTACACGGGGCGGCCGATCGTGCCATAGATGACCTTCACATCAAGTATGCCAAGCTCTTTTAAAAAGTTCAGGTATTTCCGCGCCGATACTCTTGAGACGCCTACCGCCTCGGCCATCTCGTCGGTGGAGAACGGTCCTTCCTTAAGCTCCTGCACGGCTTCCCAGACCTGTTTCAGCGTATCCTTTGTCAGTCCTTTCGGGAGCTCTTCCACAACCGACGGCTCCTCGCGCCGCAGCAGGTGGCTGTCCAGCTCCTGCTGGGTGACCTCTTCCCTCTTTTCAGCGAACCGGCTCTGCTGCTCATAGGCTGTCAGCGCCGCATTGAACCGTTCAAATTCAAATGGCTTGATGAGATAATCCACCACACCGGAACGCAGGGCCTGCCTGATCCGGTCCATATCCTTTGCGGCAGAGATGATGATCACATCGGTTTCCAGCTCATTTTTCCTTAGATAATTGACCAGTTCAAGCCCGAGCCTCCCGGGCATATAAATATCAAGGAGAATCAGCTGGATGTCCTCCTTCTCCAGAAGGCTGACCGCTTCATCGACCGACTTGGCCGACGCAGCCAGCCGGAACCCTTCTACCTTGGCAAGATACCGTTTATTAATTTCAGCGACCATCGGATCATCTTCAACAATCATTACATTGATCATGTCTCATCATCCCCCGCTTTATAAGGTATATAGACGGCAAACTGCGTCCCCTTTCCTGCCTTGGAGGAAATGATCAGTTCCCCCTCCAGCTTATCAGCCGCCTGTGTGACCAGGTACAGCCCGAAGCCCCTGTCCTTCCCTTTTGTGGAAAAACCCTTCTCGGAAATCCGATCCTGGATTTCCTTTGTCATACCGCTTCCTGTATCTCTTACTTCTATTGTTAAAATTTCCTCGGCATAATCCAGCATTAACTCCACTTTTTTGACCGGCCTTCCTGATACAGCTTCCAATGCATTATCGATTAAGTTGCCGATGATCGTGATCAGATCATGGGTGATTTCCGGGTCCGCCGGCTTTGGCAGATTATCGGCACAGTCAAACGACAGCACCGCCCCTGATTCCCGGGCATTGCTCAGCTTGCCGATGAGAAAACCGGCCAGGACCGGGTCATGGATCTTCTTTGTTACAAAGCCCATTTCATTCTCCCGGTGATTGACCGTCTCGTTCACATACCTGGCAAGATGCTCGTACTGCTCGGTATGGACCATCCCCAGGATAACATGAAGCTTGTTCATGAACTCGTGGGCCTGTGCCCTCAAAGCATCTGCATAATTGCGGACACCTGTAAGCTGTTCGGCAAGCAGCTGGACCTCCGTCTTATCCCGGAAGGTCGCAATGGCGCCGACGAGCTGATTATCCACCACCACAGGCACACGGTTGACAAGGATGGTTACCCCATGGAAGCTCTGCTCCTGGTCAAGATGAATTTTTCCTGTTGTCAGTACATCCTTCAGGCGGGTTTCCGGCAGATAATCCTCAATCTGTAACCCAACCGGATCCTTTTCAATGCCGGCCTTTTGAAAAAGCTTCCTTGCCGCCCGGTTTACGAGTGTGATCTTCCCGGTCTGGTCGACGGCAATGATCCCTTCACGCACAGACTGCAGCATTGCGCTCCGCTCCTCGAGCACCTTGGCAATCGCGGAAGGTTCCAGTCCCAGCAGTATTTTTTTAATGTACCTGGCTAGTATAACCGCACCGATAATCCCCACCAGTATGCCGATCAGTGTGCCGATGTAGATTGCGTTCTGGCTCTTATGGACAGCCTTCGTTACCGTCTCAAGAGAAATCCCGACTGCCACAGCCCCTATCTGCTCTCCTGTGCTGCCAGTTACAGGAGTGAATGCCCGCATTGATGGGCCGAGTATCCCTTTGGAATAGGAAACATACTCTTCCCCCTTTAGGACAGGGCCTTCATCCCCGCCCCTGAAGTGCTTTCCTATCTCAGATGACTCCGGATGTGACAAGCGGTAGCCCTTCATATCCATTACTACAATGAAATTGACATTTGTAAGCTTCCGCATTTCATTGGCAAAATCCCGGACCCCTGCGCCCTCAGGATCCCCTTCCAAAGCATCTTCAACAATCCGGCTGTGCGCTACCATTTTAGCGACATTTAAAGCTTTATCCTCCTGAGTTTCCTCAACACTGGAGGTGACCCTGCTGCTGATCAGCAGGTCGGTGATCATAAGGGAAATCATGACCACCACACAAACAAATATAATAATGATGGCTTGCAAGCTCCAGCGGCCCTTCTTCATAGTTTCCTCCAGCCATAGATTTATTTAAAGTATTCTCCTCAATACCCTTATCCACACAAACTAATGACAAAAGACCGCAGGGCCCTCCCCTGAGGAAGTACCTTGCAGTCTGTCTTTTCCTATTTTAGAACAGAAGGATGAATCCGGCCATAATCGGCGTCAGCACCATTGCACTTTTTAAAACCGGAAGCGGCACATAATTGGTGAACCGCGCTCCGAGGTAAGAACCGATCATCGTTCCAGCCAGCACCTGCAGGAGCAGGATCATATCAAAGTATCCTTCAAAATAATAGCCGATGCCGCCTGCCAGTGCAATCGGCAGGATGACCAGCATCGTCGTCCCGACAGACTTCTGCACAGAAAGGCCTAAGACGGCTAATAGTCCAAGCTGAATGAAAGGCGCAGAGCCGATGCCGAACGTGCCTGACAGCAAGCCGCAGACAATGCCCACAAATGCAGCTTTCATGAAGAGCCTGCGCTGCGGCTCTGCTCCCTTGTCCTCCATCCGGCTGACGATGAACAAACGGACCAGCAGCATCACTGCTGAAAGAAACAGCATTCCGGCCGTCAGCCAATGAAGCGAATCAACCGGGATCCACACCGCGATTCCCGAGCCCAGAAACGAAGTGACCGCTCCAAAGCACCCGACAGCCAGTCCCATTTTCACATCAATATTGCCCTGCCGGTAATGGCTGTAAGCCCCCGACAAGGTTGTAAACACCATCGCCGCAAGCGACGTCCCAAGCGCTGTATGGATCGGCACCCCGAACACCACCGTCAATAGCGCAATAATAAAACCGGATCCCCCGGCCCCGATAAAACCAAGCAAAATCCCCAAAAACAGCATCGTAAACGTAATAGCCACGCAAATTCCCCCTCTTAAGCAGCTCCAGCAGAATTCATAAATGGAAGAAAAGCACCAGCTACTATTATAAAACTTTACAAAAGTGCGGGAGAATTTTGTAACTAAAAAAACCGGGCCAGGGGGTCTGGTTCCTTGGCTCCGTTTTGGGAGTAGGCCAGGGGGCCGGGTCCATTGGCTCCGTTTTGCGAGTGGGCCAGGGGGTCTGACCCCTTGGCTCAATTTTTGGGAGTGGGCCAGGGGGGCGGACCCCTTGGCTCCTTCCTACTATCCGAAACTTAGTTCATTCATTAGACAAACTTAATATAGTCTGCTATAATGCAATTATTCATTATTGTAAAAAAATTATCAGCAGGGGAGGGAATGGGCAGTTCCTTTCATTTTATGCCGGTAAATGTAAACGCTTCAAAAGTTACCGTAACAATGTAAGCGTTTAACTATCATTCCAGTATAATGAAAACTGCCTTCACACATGACGAAACAGCATAATGGTTCGCTTTACATCTTCTCTATTACACTCGTTGCCACTCTTGGCGGCCTGCTCTTTGGCTATGATACAGCTGTCATATCAGGGGCTGAAAAATCGATCCAAACCTATCTGGTGGACAGCCTGGGCTTAAGCTCATTCATTCATGGAGCCACCATCTCCAGCGCTCTGATCGGCTGCATTATCGGCGGCATTATTTCCGGTTATTTTTCTTCTGCATTTGGCCGAAAAAAATCACTGATCATTGCAGCCGTATTATTCCTTTTATCAGCACTTGGCTCTGCTTACCCTGAGTTTCTCTTCTTCTCAGCGGGTGAACCTACTATCGGCCTTCTGCTGACATTCAATCTATATCGCATCATCGGCGGCATCGGCGTCGGACTCGCTTCTGCCATCGTGCCGATGTACATAGGGGAAATCGCCCCGGCAGCCATCAGGGGCCGGCTGGTTTCTTTCAATCAATTTGCCATCATCTTCGGCATGCTGGTCGTTTATTTTGTCAATTGGGGCATTGCCCGCGGGCAGTCAGTGGAATGGATCAATGAAACCGGCTGGAGGTTTATGTTTCTTTCTGAAGCCATCCCGGCCCTGCTGTTCTTCATTTTTCTTTTCTTCGTGCCGGAGACACCCCGCTATCTGTCTCTGAAGAATCAGGACGAAAGCGCATTGAGGATTCTTTCAAAAATCAACGGCCCGGCAAGCGCCAAACAGATTCTTAGCGACATCAAGGGTTCCATGAATACAACAGCTGAGAAAATGTCCACCTTTGCTTTTGGAAAAAAAGTGATTGTCATCGGCATCCTGCTATCCGTTTTCCAGCAGTTTGTCGGCATCAATGTGGCTCTCTATTACGCTCCGCGCATTTTTGAAAGCATGGGCGCTGCAAAGGATGCTTCCATGCTGCAGACAATCGTCATGGGACTGGTCAACGTCGTTTTCACAGTCATCGCCATCATGACTGTGGATAAATGGGGACGCAAGCCGCTCCTCATCATCGGCTCGATCGGAATGGCAGTCGGCATGTTCGGTGTCGCGGGCCTTGCTTTTGCCAATATCATCGGCATCAGCACGCTCTTATTCATCATCGTGTATACCGCTTCCTTCATGATGTCCTGGGGGCCGATCTGCTGGGTGCTGATTTCCGAGATCTTCCCGAACCGCATACGCGGACAGGCTGTGGCGATTGCTGTTGCCGCCCAATGGGGTGCCAACTATCTGGTCTCCTCCACCTACCCGATGATGATGGAATTCAGCGGCGGCATGACCTACGGCATTTATGGCCTGATGAGCGTCCTTTCCGCCATCTTCGTCTGGAAGTATGTGCCTGAAACGAAAGGCAAATCCCTGGAGCAGATGGAAAGCCTGTGGAAGGCGCCTGCCGAAACAAAGCGTTCTAAAGCAATGTAAGCTATATAACGGGACAGTAAACCTGTCCCCAAACAAAAAAGGCCTCCAGCCAGAGCTGGAGGCCTTGCCTATTAATAAACGCCCCGGATATGGGCATGCACTTCCTTCTGATAAAAGTCCTTCAACTTCTGCAGTTCTTCTTCACTGAACGGCTTTGCATCCAGTGCTTCGAGATTGCTCTCCACCTGCTTCACATTCCGGAAGCCCGGGATGACTGTGCTCACCTCCGGCTGCTGAAGAATCCATTTGATGGCCGCTCCTGCCATGCTTCCCCTGCCTTCTTCCATCCACTTCACCTGCTCGCTCAGCTCCACGCCTTTTTCGAAATCAAGTCCGCCGAATGTTTCGCCGACATTAAAGGCTTCCCCGTTGCGGTTGAAGTTGCGGTGGTCATCTTGCTCAAACGTGGTATCCTTTGAGAATTTTCCTGTCAGAAGCCCGCTAGCCAGAGGTACACGCGCAAGAATCCCTACCTTCTTTTCCATCGCCATTGGGAAAAGCTCATCCAGCGGCTTTTGCCTTAACAGGTTGAAAATGACCTGCAGCGCGCTTGCCTTTGTATTCTCCAGGCAGAAGATCCCTTCCTCGACCGTTTCCACACTGACGCCATAATAGCGGATCTTCCCTTCCTGCTTCAGCTGCTCAAGCACTTCGAAAACACTGCCATCTTTAAGAATTTCCATAGGCGGACAATGGATCTGATAAAGGTCGATTGCCTCCCTATCCAGCCTTTTCAAGCTATTTTCACAAAAAGACCGGACACTCTCCATTGAATAGGTTGCAGGATCATAAATATCAGCGCTGCGGCAGAACTTTGTAGCGATATGAATGGAATCTTCCTTCCCTTTCGTGGCCTTCGCCAAAAGCTCCTCGCTATGCCCGTCTCCATACACGTCGGCCGTATCAAAGAAATTAACGCCCGCGTCCATTGCCCGTTCCAGGGCTTTTAGCGCTTCCCCGTCATCTGTCTTTCCCCATGAACCGCCGATCGCCCAAGTGCCGAAACTCAGTTCACTTACTTTCAAGTCGGTATTGCCCAGCTGATTATATTTCATTTCGCCAACTCCTTCTTTTATACAGAAACCCAGAAGGCTGCCCCGGGACTTTGCATATATGATGCATCCTTCCAAGGCAGCCTTCTGGTTTCATTATGTTTATTTTCGATAGGCCAGCAGCTTTTCATTAAGTGCTTTTGTCTGCCCGTAGACTTCCTGGTATACAAGGAATAATTCTTGGTAAATCTCCACATTTCCTGCATCAGGGACAAATTCTTTTTCGACCTTCAGGAATGCATCGCCGCACTCCTTCAGAGAAGAAAACCACCCGCTGCCATAAGCCGCAATCATAGCGGCACCCATGCCAGGACCCTGCTCGCTCGAAAGCTTAACAATTTTGCTGTTGAAAATATCCGCCTGCATTTGCAGCCAGTCTTCATTCTTCGTGCCGCCGCCGGTAGATACGATGGTATCGATCTTTTTGCCATTCTCTCTGAAGATAGCCAAAGATTCGTTCAGCGAGAAAGTGATTCCTTCCATAACGGCACGGACGAAATCCTTGCGTTCATGAGAGCTGTCCATCCCGATGAAGCTTGCCCGTATGCTTGCGTCCGCATGCGGAGTGCGCTCCCCGGATATGTAAGGCGTGAACAGCAGTCCGTTCGATCCTGGCGGAACCGTTCCTGCTTCAGCCAGCAGTTCCTCAAAGCTCTCTTCCGCTGCGAATACATTCCGGAACCAGCTCAGGCTGTGGCCTGCTGCAAGGGTGACTCCCATCGTGTAAAAAACGTCCTCGGCCCCATGATTGAAATAATGGACTTTTCCACCGAAATCTTTATCGCTGCTGCTTTCATAAGAAAGGACCACACCAGAGGTACCGATGCTGCAAAGGGTTTTCCCCTCCTCAAGGATACCGGAGCCGATCGCTCCGCAGGCATTGTCGGCACCGCCGGCAAATACCTGGACAGAAGCCGGAAGGCCGGTCGCTGCTGAGAACTCAGGAGTGATATTCCCCGTCTTTTTATGAGATCCCACCAATGGCGGGCAAAGTGCTGTGTCAATATCGAGAATATCGCAGATCTCGCTGCTCCATTCTTTTTTCGCAATGTCCAATAACAAAGTCCCCGCTGCATCGGAATATTCCATCTGCAGCTCATCGGTCAGCTTGAACCTTACATAATCCTTCGGAAGGACAAAGGTTTTCGCCTTTTCATAGATCTCCGGCTCATGCTCTTTCACCCAAAGCAGTTTCGGCAAAGTAAAACCTTCCAGTGCCGGATTCTTCGTAATCTCAAGCAGCCTCTCTTCGCCGACCCGATCGTAGATCTCACGGCACTGTGCCGTCGTCCTTGTATCATTCCAAAGAATGGCATTGCGAAGCACTTCATTGTTCTCATCCAGAAGGACAAGGCCGTGCATCTGCCCGGAAAAACTGAGTCCCTCAATGTCTTCCGGATTTCCGCCAAATTTTTGGAGCAGTTCAGACAGCCCTGCCGCTGTCTGATCTACCCACTCTTTCGGATCCTGCTCGCTGTAGCCGGTCTTCTCCTGGATCAGGGGATAGTCCTTGGAAACCTCCTGGACCACATTCCCCTTTTGATCGACCAGCAATATTTTTACCGCGCTTGTTCCTAAGTCAACGCCGATTACATATTTCATTGGTGCACCTGCCCTCTAAGAGTTACTCTCCCGCATAAGCCCTTAACAGATATTGATTGATCGTAGCCTTGATGCTTTCGAGGCGGCCGGACTGGTGCTTCACTTCAGCCAAGCCCAATGCATGCTCCTCAAGCTTATGGAAATCTGTCCTGCCTTCAACGATCTCAAGGCCGATGCCTTCTGTATAGCTCTTATAGCGGTTTTCAACCACATTGTCCAGCACCTTGTCATCAATCAGCTTCTGTGCGACCTTCAGGCCAACCGCAAAGCTGTCCATTCCGGCGATATGGGCGTGGAACAGATCTTCAGGCTCAAATGAACCCCTTCTCACTTTCGCGTCGAAGTTGAGTCCGCCGCGGCCAAGTCCGCCATTTTTAAGGATTTCGATCATTGCAAGTGTAGTAGAATACAAGTCTGTCGGGAACTCATCTGTATCCCAGCCAAGCAATGGATCGCCCTGGTTGGCATCTACTGAGCCAAGCATATTGTTTACACGTGCATAGTGAAGCTCATGTTCGAATGTATGGCCGGCCAGTGTTGCATGGTTTGCTTCAATATTGAATTTGAAGTGGTCCTGCAATCCGTAATGCTGCAGGAATGCATACCCTGTCGCCACATCGAAATCGTATTGATGAGTTGTCGGCTCTTTTGGCTTAGGCTCGATCAGGAATTGGGCGTCAAAGCCGATTTCCTTCGCATAATCCACTGCCATGTGCATGAAGCGGCCAAGGTTATCCATTTCAAGCTTCATGTCTGTGTTTAAGAGAGTTTCATAGCCTTCACGGCCGCCCCAGAACACATAGTTTTCTGCGCCGAGTTCTTTTCCGACCTCAAGGCCTTTCTTGATTTTCGCTGCTGCATACGCGAAAATATCCGCGCTGTTTGAAGTTGCAGCACCATGGACGAAGCGTGGGTTCGTGAAGTTATTCGCCGTATTCCATAGCAGCTTCGTTTTGCTGTCCTTCATATACTCTTTAATCATGCTGACGATGATATCTAAATTTTGGTTGGTTTCTCTCAGGCTGCTTCCTTCTGGAGCAATATCTACATCATGGAAGCAGAAGAATGGCACATCCAGCTTTTCAAAAAATTCAAAGGCTGCTTCAACGCGCGCTTTTGCCAGATCCATTCCCGTGAACTTATCCCATGGACGGAGCATTGTTCCAGTTCCGAACGGATCGGAGCCGTCCATTGTGAACGTATGCCAGTAAGCTACACCAAAACGCAGGATTTCTTCCATTGTTTTGCCGCCGATTTTTTCCTCCGGGTTATAAAATTTAAACGCAAATGGATTGGTTGATGCTGAACCTTCATATTTAATCTTTTCAATGTTAAAATAAGCCATTTTTCGTTCCTCCCAGAATCATAATAAAGTTCATTATCTTTTTATAAAATGTAAATGCTTTCAAAAAGAATTATATCAATATTTCATTTGTTTGTCTATTGAATAAACAAAGATTCCTCATAATACTGCGAAATGATTTTTATTCCAGTATAATAGGTTTTACATAAGAAGAATTGGAGGCTTGAGCCATGGCAAGCAGCGTTTTATACCGGATATTTGAATGGATCACCCGTTTCGCTTATATGAATCTCTTATGGATACTATTCACTCTTGCAGGAGGCATCCTCTTTGGGTTCTTTCCCTCCACCCTCGCCATGTTTGCCATCACAAGGGACTGGCTGAGGGGGAAAACAGACACACCCCTATTCCCCAGCTTCCTTTCATATTATAAAAAGGATTTCTGGAAGGGCAATCGCCTGGGCCTCATCATCATCATCACCGGTTCCCTGGCCGGCTTCAATCTTTGGTTCACCCAGGCCGGTTTTGATGTGCTCACCTGGGCCCATGTCCCTTTGCTCGCGTTCCTGATGATTTTTCTGCTGTTTCTTCTTTATCTTTTTCCAGTATTTGTTCATTTTGATTTGAATGTCAGGCAGCTCATCAAACAGGCCCTGCTGATCATGCTCGTCAATCCGCTCCACACCGTATTGATGATTCTCTGCCTTGCTTCGCTTTACTTTATCACTCAGCTGGCCCCGGCGCTTGCCTTTATCTTCGGCGGGAGTTCAGCCGCTTTTATTATCATGTGGCTCTGCCTCCATGCCTTCAATAGAATCCAGCGGAAGCAGGCCAAACAAAAAGCACTTTCTCCTGATTGAGGAGAAAGTGCTTTTTGTTTTATCCTTTAACTGCACTTGAAGAGATGCCTTCAACAACTTTATTGCTGAAGAAAAGGAATGCCAGCAGGATCGGCAGCACACTGATGATGAGAGTCGCGCCGATTGCGCCCCAATCAGTCATATACTGGCCGATGAAATTCTGGATTCCGACCGTAAGGGTTTTATACTGATCAGAACTGATAAAGGTATTGACGAAAACAAACTCATTCCAGTTATAAATCATATTGATGATCACAGTGGTCGACATGATCGGGATCGTCATAGGCAGGATGATCTTGAAAAACATCCTGTGGACTGAACAGCCGTCCATAATCGCCGCTTCTTCAATTTCCCTTGGCAAAGTGTAATAAAAGCCGAGGAGGATCATCATCGTAATCGGCAGATTATAAGCCGTATACGTAATGACGATTGACCATGGATTGTCGATCAGATTTACATTTAAGAACATGCTGAACAGCGGAATGATCGCTGAATGGATCGGGATCATCAGCCCGACCATGAATAGCCCAAGCACCAATTTGCTCAGCCTCCACTGCATCCTTGTAATCGCAAAAGTCGCCATGCTCGCCAGGATTACGGTTAAGAGGATGGCCACGCCTGTAATCCAGATGCTGTTCCAGAAATAGATTCCAATGCCGCCTTCCCATACTTTGCTGTAATTTTCCCACCTGAATTCAGTTGGCAGCGAGAAAGGGGATTTTGAGAAGATTTCCTGATTATTTTTTAAAGAAAACAGGAACAGCCAAATGACCGGGAAGACCTGAAAGATGGCTACGATGGCCAGGCAAAGATAGAGTATGAAGTAACCTGCTCGTTTCATTGTACAACCCTCGCTTAATATTGAATTTCTTCTTTAGTAGCTGTTGCCTTGCGCACAATCACTGTCACAATCAGCGTAATGATCAGGAGCAGGAAGCCGATGGCACTGCCGTATCCGAAGTCATTGCTTGCGAAGGCCAGTTTATACATATAAGATGCCATAACCTCGCTGGCGCCATTTGGGCCGCCGCCGGTCATTACATATATCAGGTCAAAGTATTTCAGTGACCCGACTACAGCAAGCACAATCGTTACTTTCACAACACCCATGATCAATGGAAGCTTGATTTTCCAGGCGATCTGGAGCGGTGTGGCCCCATCGATCCTGGCTGCCTCAACCAATGATTCCGGAATGTTCTTGAGTGCTGCATAGTAAATCAAAATGTAAAACCCTGCGTATTGCCACAAGATAGGAATAAAAATCGCATAAAGAACGATTGACGGTTCTGCCAGCCATGCTGGAGGATTATCCACACCGAAGGCCATCAGGATGCTGTTGAGCATTCCATTGGTCGGGTTGAACACCTTGATCCACAGCTGTGCGATCGCTACAGATGACAGCAGCATCGGGATCAGGTAGATTTTTCTCAGCAAATCTGCCCCTTTGATCCGGGATGCCAATATCATTGAGATGGCCAGATAGATGACCAGGCTCAGCGTTGAAAATACGGCCAGCAGGAAAGAATGGTAGGCACTGTCCCAAAACTTCCCATCCTGGATGGCATTGATATAGTTTTCCAGCCCTATGAACTCCATAGCTCCGATGCCATCCCAGTCCATCAGGCCGTAATAACCGGTCAAGATCAGAGGGATGAAGATGAGGATACCAATCAGAAGGAGTGCAGGGAGAACGTATAATGCGATAATCCACTTGTTTGACATTACTTTATTCATCACATTCAACCCCATATTTAAAAATGAAAAGGACAATCCTGCAAAGGGTATGTCCTTTTCTTTAGTTGATTACTAGTGTTCCGCGGACCCTTATTCTTTGGACAGCGCTTCTTCGTGCGCCTTGGCAAAGTCTTCAGGAGACACTTCTTTTCCAAACAGCGACTGAATCATATCCAAATGGACCTGGGCTGTATCTGCGCTCATCTGCACATCTGCAAAAAGCGTGATATTGCTGGCAGAGTTCAGGTCTTCCAGGACATCGACATACATATCAGGAAGGTCAAGTGATGCCGCATCCACTTTCGTTGCCGGGATGACGCCTGCATCTGTCACTGACTTTTCTCCCCACTGCTGGATGAAGTAGGAGGCAAATTCCTTTGCTTCTTCCTTCACATCGGAATCCTCTGCAACGAATAATCCTACACCAGGACCGCCTACAAAGCTGTCCATGTCACCTTTTCCGTCAACGGTCGGGAAGTTGAAGTAGCCGACAGAATCCCTGAATTCCTGAGGAACGTCTTCATTGGTTGTGTAATTCGGCAGATCCCATGTGGCAATCAGGTACATAGCTGCCTGTTCGTTCATGAACATGCTCTTCGCTTCTTCATCGGCAAGACCGTTGAAGCCTTTGACAAACGCATTCATATCAACCAGCTCCTGCACCTTTTCAGCAGCTGAAACCAGGGCAGGGTCTTCAAATGAACCGCTGCGGTCGATCGCTTTTGTCAGCACATCTCCGCCGCCGATCCGGTCAGCCAGATACATATACCATAGAGACCCGGTCCAGCGGTCTTTGTTTCCAAGCGCTATTGGAGCAACGCCGTTTTTATCCAATGTTTCTACTACATTCTGAAACTCTTCATAAGTTTTAGGCGCTTCCAGTCCATATTTTTCAAAAATAGCTTTATTATAGAATACTGTTGCAATGTTCAATTCTAGCGGCAGTCCATATGTGCTTCCATCGACTTCATATGCTTCTGCTGTGCCGGATACGAATTTATCTTTTAAATCTCCTTCAAGAAGGTCATCCAGCGGGGTGAATTTCTTTCCGCTTACATAAGGGTCCAGGAATCCTGCAGCCCATGTCAGCCCTACATCAGGCAATTGGTTAGAAGTTGATAATACTTTCAGCTTATCTTTATACTGCTCATTGCTCAGCACTTCCAGGTCCACTTTCACATCCGGGTGCTCGCTTTCAAAATCCTCAATGATTCCGCTTACAATTTCGTTGTGCAGTTTAGAGCTTCCTTCAGGCCAAAGGTGCATGAATTCAATTGTTTTCTCATCACCGGAGCCGCCGCTCGCTTTTTCGTCGGATCCTGAACAGCCTGTAATCAGGGCAAGGGAGGAAAAAATGGCAAAGACTGTTGTAATCGCTTTCTTCTTTCTCAAACTAAATACCCCCAATATTCTTTATTTTGAAACCGAGATTTGTTACTAAACATAGATTACCATCTCAAAGAATGTTTGTCTAGCGGATAAACTAAGTTTATAATATAAAATGAAAATGGTACACTTAGGAAAACAAAACGAAATGGAGCTTTTAAAAATGAGGCTGACCCAGACCTACAACCAGCATGTTGTAAAAAAAGGCAATAAGTCGTTAGTTCTGCAGACCATCCAGGAGTATACCCCTATTTCAAGGGCGGATATCGCCAACCTGACCGGATTGAATAAAGGGACCGTCTCCTCCCAGGTGAGCGAGCTGCTCAGTGAAGGCCTGATCCTTGAATCAGGGCCAGGTGTTTCAAGCGGCGGGCGCAGGCCTGTTATGCTGCTCTTCAACCAGGTTGCCGGCTATTCCATCGGCATTGACATCGGCGTCAACTATATTCTTGGAATCCTGACCGACCTTCAGGGTAAAGTCTGCAGCGAGGAACTGATTAAGTTTAATGACCTGACTTATGACGAAATCAAAGAAAAGTTATTCAACATTGTCGATACCCTGATCGGTTCAATGCCGAAAAGCCGTTACGGGCTGGTCGGCATCGGCATCGGCGTGCCGGGCACCGTCAGCACGGAAGGCGAAATCCTCCTTGCCCCCAACCTGAACTGGCGGCATATCGACCTGAAATCAGTGATGACAGAAAAGTACAATGTTCCCATCCTGATTGAAAACGAAGCCAATGCAGGAGCATACGGTGAGAAAAAATTCGGTGCCGGACAGGAAGCCAATAATATCATCTATGTAAGCATCGGCATCGGAATTGGCGTCGGCCTCATTTTAAACGGAGAGCTTTATAAAGGAAATAATGGATTCTCCGGTGAACTTGGCCATATGACAATTGAAACGGGCGGACCTGTATGCCGATGCGGCAACCAGGGCTGCTGGGAGCTTTATGCTTCTGAAAAAGCACTGGTCGAGTCTGCGGCAAAGAATGAAATCCAGCCGGAGGATGGGCAGAAGCTTTCACTTGAAAGCCTGAATGAATTGGCTGAAAACGGGGATGCCGGGGTCATCCGTATTTTCGAAGGGATCGGCGGCTACATCGGGGTAGGAATCAATAATATCATCAATATCTTCAACCCTGAGCAGGTTATCATCGGCAACCGCCTCGCCTCTTCTTCCAAGTGGCTGGAGGAACCGCTGAAGAAGAAGCTGGTCCATGCGCTTTCCACTCACAAAAAGGATCTTAAGATTGATTTTTCCCAGTTATCCACCCATGCTGCTGCATTGGGAGCGGCCGCTTATGCAAGCGAAAACTTCCTGACCATCGATATACAGGAAGTCTAATAATTATATCCAGGAGAGGTGCTGTACAATGACAATCATTCAAAATCCGATATTAACAGGCTTTAACCCTGATCCAAGCATTTGCCGTGCAGGCGAAGATTATTATATTGCCGTTTCTACATTTGAATGGTTCCCTGGCGTCGGGATCTATCACTCCAAGGACCTTAAAAACTGGCGGCTCATCTCCCGCCCGCTCAACCGCCTCAGCCAATTGAATATGATGGGCAATCCTGACTCCGGCGGCATCTGGGCCCCTGCCCTGTCCTACCATGATGATAAATTCTGGCTGATCTACACAGATGTCAAAGTCGTTGACGGCCAATGGAAAGACAGCCACAACTATCTCGTCACCTGCGATAAGATTGATGGCGAATGGTCCGAGCCTGTCTACATGAACAGCTCAGGCTTTGATCCTTCTTTATTCCATGATGAGGACGGAAAGAAATATTTCGTCAACATGATGTGGGATCACCGGGTCGGCAACCATAACTTCTATGGTATCGTCCTGCAGGAATTCAGTGTTGAGGAGCAGAAGCTTGTCGGCAAAAAAGAGGTCATTTTTAAAGGCACCGATATTAAACTGACTGAAGCGCCTCATCTTTATAAGATGAACGGCTATTATTACCTCCTCACAGCTGAAGGGGGAACAAAATACGATCACCAGGCAACCATTGCCCGCTCAAAAGACCTGTGGGGGCCATATGAAGTGCATCCTGACAATCCGCTGATCACGTCATTCCCTTACCCAAGGAATCCGCTGCAGAAAGCCGGACATGCTTCGATTGTACAGACACATACAGACGAATGGTTCCTTGTGCACCTGACCGGCCGCCCATTGCCGCAGGAAAATAAAGCGCTCCTCGATCCGCGCGGCTATTGTCCGCTAGGAAGAGAGACTGCCATCCAGCGCCTCGAATGGAAAAACGACTGGCCATATGTGGTCGGAGGCAATCAGCCATCTGTCGAAATCGAAGGACCAGCCATCGAGGAAGTCAAATGGGAGAAAGATTTTGATGAGAAAGATGATTTCAACTCTGAAACTTTGAATCTTCACTTCCAATCACTAAGAATTCCGCTCGGTGAAGAGATCGTTTCATTAAAAGACAACCCTGGGCATCTGCGCCTTTATGGACGGGAATCTTTAACATCCAAATTTACGCAAGCACATATTGCAAGGCGCTGGCAGCATTTCAATTTTACGGCCGAAACAAAAGTGGCCTTCAATCCTGACACATTCCAGCAGGCTGCCGGACTCGTAAACTACTATAATACTCAGAACTGGACAGCCCTGCAGATCACCTGGCATGAAGAAAAAGGCCGCATTCTCGACTTGACAGTCTGCGACAACTTCACATTCAGCCAGCCGCTCCGGGACAGCCCAATCACCGTTCCGGACGAAGCAGACTATGTTTACCTGCGCGTAAATGTAAGCACTAACACTTACCGCTATTCCTATTCCTTCGACGGAAACAGCTGGACCGAAGTCCCAGTCACCCTGGAGTCCTACAAACTCTCAGACGACTACATCAACGGAGGCGGCTTCTTCACCGGCGCATTCGTCGGCATGCAATGCCAGGACACATCCGGTCAAAAGCTGCATGCAGATTTTGATTATTTTGTTTATCGGGCCATGGGGTCAGGTCCCTTGGCTCAAAATTAAGGAGCCATGGGGACAGACCCCCTGGCTCAAAATTGAGGAGCCATGGGGACAGACCCCCTGGCCCAAAATTAAGGATCCGAATCACAAAAACTCCGCTTGCTGCCATCAGCCAGGCGGAGTTTTTTTAGACTAGTATTAAACTTTATATTCTATTAAAACCCCGTAGTTCTTAATTGGCTGTGTTGATTTTTATTGTAGAGGAATATATTTTAGTGAAACAAAACAGAGGAGTATTGCTTTCAAGAGAAAGTTATTTATTGAGGGTAAAGAAAGTGTCGAATAGAGATTATAAAGAAAGCCTCCTTTTAATAAGCTCCAGCTCTTTCATTACGTGCAGCTTTTTCCCGAATAAAGTCCTGATCCAGTTCCAATTTATTGAATCGGTCCATTACTTCTTTATGGTGACCATCAATTTTTGCATCAGTGCTATCCATTCTTACTCCAATAATGTCAAAGCGTCTATCAATGTAGTCAAACTTCTTTTCAATGGCATCAAACTTCCTACCAATTGACTCAAATTTCCTGCTGTGCTCCTGTTGAACGGTTTGCATATTGGCTACCTTTGTAAGCAGCTGCGTTAGCATTCCTTCAAGTCGGTCAAATCTTTCTTCCGTCATTTTCTCACCTCCCTTTACTCTATTATAAGATAGTCACTTGAAACTAGACTATGTCAATCTTTTCACCCTTAAGCGCAAAAAAGGTGCCCCATCATTTTCTCCCCCCTCCCTCATTTAAACCGATACCCCACTCCCCATATCGTTTCAATATACTCCGGACTCGATGGATCTTTTTCAATTTTCTCGCGTATTTTCCTAATATGAACGGTGACGGTCGTGATATCCCCCAGGGAATCATAGCCCCAAATCCGCTCAAACAGATGCTCCTTCGAGAAAACTCTGTCCGGGTTTGAAGCAAGGAACCACAGCAAATCGAATTCCTTTGCCGTGAACACCTTCTCTTCTCCATCTGCATACACCCGCCGTGAATCGGCATCGATCACCAGCCCTCTCTTCCGTACCTCCCGATTCTCCGGCTGGCGGCTGATCAGCCGGTCATATCTGGCTGTATGCGCCTTAACCCTGGCGACAAGCTCATTCGGATTGAACGGCTTCACAATATAATCATCCGCGCCCCGGTCAAAGCCCCTGATTTTATCAATATCCTCCTTGCGCGCAGTCACCATCAGGATCGGGATGTCCAGGAATTCTCTCATTTCCCTGCATAGCTGGAAGCCATCAATCCCCGGAAGCATTAAATCCAGCAGGATCAGGCTGTATTCATTTGTCTTAGCCAGCCTCAGCCCTTCCTCGCCATTGGAAGCAATATCGCTGTCAAAGCCGCTCACTTCCAAATAATCCCTCTCCAGCTCGGCAATATCCGTCTCATCTTCTATAATCAGTATCCTTTTCATTTACTTCACCTTTTTCAATGTAAAATGAATGCTTGTTCCTTTCCCCGGCTCACTGGCTGCCCAAATCCTCCCGCCATGCCCTTCAATGATTTTCCTGGCAATTGAAAGGCCGAGTCCGCTGCCGCCTGTCGCCGAATTGCGGGATGCATCAGTACGGTAGAAGCTGTCAAATATGCGGGGAAGATCCTCTTTACCGATGCCGGCCCCGTTATCCTTGATTTCAACCTCTAGATCTTCCGTCCCCGAAGTCAGCCTGATCTGAATCCGTTTAGATGTTTTGTCCATGTATTTCAGGCTGTTTTGCGTAATGTTCATAACAGCCCTGTTCAGCTTTTCCCGGTCGGCTTCAGCGAGAAAGCTCTGCTCCCCTTCTAAGATCAGCTCTGCACGCCCATTTTCCCTTTCCATCTTATATGACAGCTCCTCAATATAATCGGCAAAAAAGGAATCAAGCCTCACTTTTTCAAAATGAAAGGGCATCTGCTCCAGGTCCAGCTTCGAATATAAAAACAGCTCATCAATCAAGGCGTCCATATCATTGGCATTCCTGCTGATTTTGTTCATATACCGCTCCAGCTTTTCGGGAGTTCCTGCTATGCCGTCCTGAATCCCGCTCACATAGCCTTTGATTGAGGTTAAAGGTGTTTTCAGATCATGCGAAATGCTGGCGATGAGCTCCTGTCGGTTTCTTTCATACTGCTTCTGCATGCGCTCAGCTTCCTTCAGCTTCAGCCTCATGTCTTCAAATGTATTGGACAGCTGCCCCAGTTCATCCCGGCTGCTGGATTTCACACTGTATTCCAGATTTCCTTCACTGATTTTTCCGGCCGCCTTAGACAGTTTCCGGATTGGCACAAGAATGCTCTTTGATACAAAATAAGTCAGTATTGCATTGGTCAGCACAAGGATCACAATCACTGCCGCAAACCGGGCAGTCAGGAACAGCTGCAGATCCCGTCCCTCAGGCTTCCCGTTGAATAGATAGAAGAAGAAATACCCGGCAATAACCTCCACCAGCAGCAAGCTGAGGACCGGAATCAGAATCATCCCGACATTGGACAAGATCAGCCTTTTTCTTATCGACATTTATTCACCTGCTCTCCTGATCCAGTTTATCCTAATTTCCACATATATAGCGGCCGGCTGTCAAGATTCCCCTGACAGCCCTCCTATTATCTTTTATTCTTCAAGCTTCTGCGGTCCATCACAGGTACAAGCACTGCACAGATGGCCGCTGTAAAATAAGGGAGATATTTAATCCCAAACGGCAGGCTGAACAAGCCCATGCTGATGATCCCAATTACACTGGACAACGCAATCCCAACAATAAAACCGCCCACAATGCCAAGCAGCATAGCTGCAAAACCCCTCATTATTCACCACCCTCCCCTTTATGGTTAGGGAATAACAATCCCCAGGCACTCTTCACTATCAGCAGCAACTGAATTAAAATAATCACCGCTATAACCGGATGCAGCGCCCCTGCCCATGGCAGCGTACCCGTTATATTCGCTGTAAAATACATCAAAAAAATCGACAGCATCACACCGAGCACCTGAACTAAAATAGAACGCGGCAGTCTGCCAACAAAAGCCGAGATAAGCATTAAAAGCGGGAGAGAAAACCCAAAAAGGTGGACCAACCTGACATGCCTCATCCAGCTTGCCGGATTTACAAACACCGCCATCCCGGCAATATACAGCTGTGTCAGGACACACACCGCAAACAAAATCGAAAACACCACAAAAGCCATCCCCCCGGCCCGAAACCTTAAAGAACCCTCTTTCATAACCAATCCTCCTTCAATTGACTCTGTGAACATCGTACAGAGAATTTCTAAACCGGGGCTTATGGAAATCTTAAATAATTCTTAAATAAGCCAGGGGGTCTGTCCCCTTGGTTAGAGCCAGGGGGACAGGTCCCTTGGCTCAAAAAAAGCTGGATGCCTGCCCTTTTTCAAGGCAGGCATCCAGCTTCTAATCACCACACAGCAAGCTCATTTCTATCATTTTCATCCGTAATATATCCCGCATTCAAGAATCGCTCCCTGCAAAAACGGTACAGCCTTTCTGTCCTCTCCCTATCCTTGCAATAAACAGCGGTATAAGAGCTGTCCACAATGAGAATTGCTATTTGGCAATCACTTTTCAAGAAATCTTTATAGGTCCGGATATCATCAGCAGCCTTTCCTTTTGGAAAAGCCTTTAAGTCGGCAAAAATGAGATAGCAGGTGTAAGGGCTGAGATACAGCATCAGATCCCCGCCTGCCAAGACCATTTTATTTTCCGGGAAAAGCTCTCTGCCCAGCTCTCCGTTTTCTATAAAATAACCTTCCTCACCAGCAATCATCCACTTAAAGATGGAAGCTTTCAGCGCCAGCAGAATCTCAAAAAGAAACCGCCATATTCATTGGGAATTTCAAAAGTGAGCCCTCTTATCATGTGGCCCCTCCTAATAATAAGCACTTAAAAACGCTGTAATATCCTTATTGATCTTAATCAAATATTCCTCAGAAGGAAAATGCCCCATTTCATATGCCTTAAAGTCGGTTAGATTTGGGATGATTTTTTTTGCTGCCGGGTTAAGACTCTGCTCAGGAAAGAAGACGTCTTTTTTTCCCGCTATAACCAGGGTCGGCGCCTGGTATCCCGCCAACTCATGACGCTCCGTTATCTTCGGCATATCCTGTTCAAGCTTCACATATTTGAATACATGTCCAATTATTTCTTTATCCCGCACTTTCATAGAACCGCCGGACATCACTCCTGTAAGTTTATCCAGCTGTTTTTCCGAAGAAAAGGCCTTAAAGGCAAGCATCGGCAGTAGAATATCCTTAATCATCCTGGCCTTGGGCCCAAGGCTGATCCCTGCCGGCGACACCAGCACTGCGCAGTCAATCAGGCCGGGCATATAGGCTGCCATCCTCATAATGATTCCTCCGCCATAAGAAGGACCGACAAAAGCGCAGCTGCTGATCTGGAAATGATCCATCAGCTCTTTTACCCATTTCGGAAAACTATCATCCTGAGCTGAAATCCTTGTTTCTGCGCTGAAACCCGGGTGTCCGATGGTATCCGGGGCATAAATCCGATAGCTGTCCGCTAATGAGGAGAACCACGACAGTGTCATCGGATTGATGCAATTGCCTCCCTGAAAAATAAATACAGGCTTCGCCTCCTTTGGCCCTGCAGCGAGGACATGTGTCCTTCCATAGCTGGTTTCCGCATATACCCTTTCCACATTAAAACTCAAAGTGCCTATATACGCTTCATAATCCTTCTCCAGCGTGCGTTTGCCATGTTCATTTTTATAGATGGTCATTTGGCATCTCCCCAGCGTTTTTATATCAGCCTTTACTGTGGATATACGCACGAGAGAGCTGGTAAGTTTCATTTCAATGAAAGCAGTGACAGCGCTTTTTAAATAATCGTTAAAAAAGCGCTAAACCGGCCAGGCATAGCGCTTTTCACTCACATGATCCACTCTTCCCCATGTGCACGAATGAATTGAAGTTCCTTCTGATAATGCTCAAGATGCCCTTCATCAATCATTTTTTGAAACGCCCTGTCTCCCTCTTCAGCTTTCCTTCTTATGGTTTTGCATAACCCATCTACCCGTAGCAGCACCATCTCTAGAAAACCATTTTCCAATCCAGCCATATCATAAGATTGAAAAAATAAGGCAACCCTCTGTTTTATGCGTTCGGCATCCTTTGACCGGTCATAATAGACTGCCTCACCTGTTTCCGTATGGTACAGTCTGCTTAAAGGAACACAAGTGTAAAGAGCATAGGCGATATCCCAAAGCCTCGGGCCGGGCGCAGCAACGTCAAAATCAATAATCCCTGCCGGCTTTTCGTCGCTAAAAATAATGTTATAGACGGCAAAATCATTATGGCATACCACCTCAAACGGCTGAGGGGTGTTATCAATCGGCTGCCAGCTCTCATCAATTGGAAAGTCACTAACAGCATCATGATAGAGCCGAAGCATTCCTGCAATCTCTTTTAAAGCATCATTAGACCACATATACTTTTTTAAAGGATAATTGCCGGCTTCTCCTTCAATAAAGGTCAGGATCTCTCTATTTTTTTCATCAATGCCTAAAAACCTCGGTGCGAAGTTGAATCCTTTATTTTCTAGATGCTGCAATAACTTATGAATGTTTTTACTATCAGGCTTGATTTCGCGCCGGACTGTATTTCCAGAACGATAAACGTTCGAAACATTTCCTCCTGATAGCAGCTCTTCGTTTTTCTCCTGACTCTTCATGAAGATTCCTCCTGGTCAGGGACGCTATGATTATGCCAATAGAGATGCACCTTCACCTGCAATATCTGCCTGGCAATGGAAATTTATATGGCCGCATCATGTATCCCTTGAATGAATTAAGATCAGCAAATAAACGTATCCCCCAACAAGGACCGCCCACTGCCTCTATCCAATTCTACAAATCAATTCAAGATATTCCACATGTGCAATATAGATTCCCCTTTCTATGCATCTCTCAATTTTTATAATACCAAATATTAGCATTCCAGTGAAACCCGAGTGGTATAATGGAGAAAAGGAGAAGAGCCATCCATGAAAAAAATAATCTTCATATTGGCAGCCATCGCCTTGCTCCTGGTTCTCTTTATCACAGTCAATTTCATGAAAACAACCAATAACACAGATCAGAATGAAAGCATAGAACAAACTCAGCCAGAGTCCGGTCCCTCTGAAGAAGCCTGGGATCCAGATGCAGCACCTGAACAGGTTGCCAAAGTGGAAGGGGCAACTACAACATTCCCGGTAGACCAAAGCTCTGCTGAAAAAGAAGTCATGGATACCATGCACTATATGACACATCAGAAAGTCATGGCCGAGAAAAAGACCGGTGCTGTCGAGATGAGCAAAGAAAATGTTGAAAAAATCTTTAGCATCCTGCAATCGAGTGATTTTGAAAAAAAAGAAACGCTGCTGGAAATAGCAGCGAAGTGGAGAAACGAAGACTTTACTGGCATCATAGAGGATCATAATTATTTTTGGGAAATGGATGGCGGCCAGATTGGCAAGGCATACAGGGTTCTGAAGCCAGCTGATGAGGAGAAATTTATTGAGAATAACTTTAGAAATCCATAAATAAAACGGCTGCCGGATTGGCCGCTGTTTTTAAAAGCCTGAGGGCCTTGTTTTATATAAGCTTCAGCTTCAACCCTTCATGTGTTGCCTTAAACCCTAAACGCTCATAAAATCTCAGCGCATCCGGCCTTTTTTTATCAGTTGTCAGCTGCACCAGATGGCAGCCGCGTTCTTCTGCACGCTGAATGGCCCATGTAATCAGTTCAGACCCTATTCCCATACCTCTTACTGAAGCCGCTGTTCTTACCCCTTCAATCGCAGCCCTCCATCCGCCTTGATGTGTGAGATAGGGTGTAAAGGTTATTTGCTGAACCCCAACGACTTCAGTTCCCCTGCATGCAACGATCAGCTCATTATTAGGATCAGATGAAATAGCTTGGAATGCTTTTTTGTAGCTGTCGGGAAGCGGATGCTCATACCTTTCGCGGGTACTCCCGAGAACATCATCCGCAAGCATGAGCACAATGCTGTCCAAGTCTTCCTGAGCTGCGGTTCTAATGCTTACTTTGGCCTCCATTCCTTTCCCTCCCTATAGAATCTATATTTCTATGCTAACTGAGTTCATTCCATAAAGGAATTACAAGTATATGATGACTCTTCATAAAGATTTCTTATGATTGCAGCCAGGTTTTTCGGGGCTCTCTTTTAAGTGGATAGATAGCCGTCAGAAGGCGGAACCAGGTCGAAAAAAAACAAAAAGAAGGCACTTCACGCCTTCTTTTCTTTAATCTCAAAACCGTTTTGCCCAATGGCATATTCTACTCCATGCTGTAATGTAGAGAAGGTTTGTACTTTGCTGAATTGAATGTTTGAATGTGATATTTGTATGGCCTGGTCCGCTGAAATACCGACAATAAAGCATTCCCCGCCTATCAAGCGGATAGAAAGAATCAGCTTTTGGATGCCTTCTATCGTGTAGCTGTCCAGCCCTTTCACACCTGTCAGATCAATTAACAGGTAATTGGCTTTCAGCCTGGAAAATTCAAGCAGTGAACGTTCGATAAAATTGGATAGTCGTTCATCGTTGAAATTGCCAATAAGCGGGACGACAACAATTCCTTTCAATACCGGAATAATAGGGGTGGATAATTCATTCACAAGGGTGGAAAGTTCTTCGGTTCTCTCTTTTACTTTTTGCTCCAGCTCCAGGATATGTTCTGTCTCTTTTTGTCTTGCTAGTTCGAAGATATTTTCTGTAGGTGAAACATCAGAAGGAAAGATTTCAATTTCGTCATATTCGTTTCCATCCAGCTGGCTTTTGTTGATTTTGTACCAGACTTTTTGTTCAAATAGGCCTGTAAAGACTCCTGCCCAGTGGCTCGGCAATAATACGCCAGCCTTTTCCTTGTCTGTATGATTAAAAATCCTGTGCTCCCAGCTGTTGGTCAGCTGAACGGTTGCTCTCTTTTCTTCAAAATTATAGTGAACAATTTTGACGTTGCCCCAGCCGGCATTTCTGTATATATCACTATATTCTTCAAGGAGCTGTTCGAGGTCCCTTCGGCCGGTATAATAAGAAGTTACCAGGTGGCCCATCCGATATCCCGTAGCTTCATAAACAGTTTTAGATACATCTTCACCAGAAACTTCTTCAATGGTTTTCAAAAATAATTCTATTGCTGAATCCCAAAATAAAAGCGCTGGTGCACCATCAAAGGTAAAGAGCCCGTTTTGGGGATCCCACACAAACTCATTACTGTTTACCTCTACCGTTACTTTTTCCCTTGCCAACGCCATAAAGTTCACTCCCCGCTATTCTTACGCCTGTTTATTTTAATAGACTTACTGCTTTTTTACCAATAAATTCACCATATAATTGCAGTTCTATACATATCTCATTTGCCCGATCATTCGGTGGTGCACCAGAATGTAAAAAGTACATTTTATCCAACAAAAAAAGTGCTGACTGCACAAATCATTTGCGCATGTCAGCACTTTTTTGCAAGGTACAAACCTCTTATCATGATATCCCGATCAATTAATCAGATCCCAGCCGTGCTGATTCCTGGGCTTTAGCAGCCTTCCCCAGATGGCTGAACCCAACAAATTTCTTCCCATCTTCATCCCAAAGACGGAACTTTAAGGACTGAAGGCTGGTTGCCAGTGTAATGGTCGGAACGTTTTGCAAGGGTTCCGTGTTTTTATGCACTTCTTCAAGCTTATAGTTCGGGACTCTTGGGCTCAGGTGGTGCACATGATGGAAACCGATATTGCCTGTCAGCCACTGCATGACTTTGGGAAGCTTGTAAAATGAGCTTCCTTCAACAGCTGCTTTTACATATTCCCAATGCTCATTTTCTTCGAAATAAGAATCCTCAAACGTGTGCTGAATATAAAACAGCCATACTCCGAGAGTACCCGAAATCATGAAAGTCGGCACCTGAACGAGCAGGAAGTTCTGCCAGCCGATAGCCCAGCATACAAGTCCCGCCACAGCCGCGATTCCCAGGTTCGTAATATACGTATTCATCCGTTCTTTGGGCTTTGCCCCTTTGCGGTTGAAACGATTTGTAATGCCAAAAACGTAAATCGGGCCGAGGATGAACATAACAAACGGATTTCTGTACAAACGGTATAAGATTTTGGTTTTAGTTGAAGCTTCCAAATATTCCTCAACAGTCAGTACCCAAATATCGCCTGTACCGCGCTTGTCCAGATTGCTGCTGGTGGCATGATGGACAGAATGGTCATGTGCCCACTGGTCGAAAGGATGCAGCGTCAGAATCCCCGTTATCGTGCCAAGGATCCGATTCGCCTTCCTGTTCTTGAAAAAGGAATAGTGGCAGCAGTCATGAAAGATAATGAAGATTCTCACTAGAAAGCCTGCTGCAGCCACAGAAATCGCTAATGTAAGGAAATAAGAGACCGGTATGCTCTTATAAGCCAGGTACCACAACAGGAAGAATGGCACCAATGTGTTAATAATCTGCCAGATACTTTTTTGTAAATCGGACTTTTCATAAGGAGTAACCATTTTTCTCAAAGCCCTTGGGTTTTGTTCGTTCATTTTTAAAAGTTTCTCCTTCACTCAATTAGTTAATTTAAGTATAGAAAACGTTTTATCTTTGCGGTAGTCCCAGCTGTCATATACCATACATGATAAGTGTCATGGTTATCTCATTTTTTCAAAAAAACTTTCACTTTCTCATCTGCCAGGAAGATAGCTGAACCTATGTATAGCGGCGTAAAAAAATTATACCCAGCTCGATATCGGATAAAACTTTCTGCCTGCTCCTTTGTGAGAATATAGCATTCATTATAGAAATGATTGAAAATTTGGCACCCGGTTAAGCAACTCATCCCACCTAACAAATATTGCCATAATAAAACAAGAATATAATTTGCAATTTTTTCCGATTGCTGTTATGATGAAAAAGAATTATTTTTGTTCGGTATAAGTTAATTAATGACTTTTCGTCTATATAAATACTTTGAGCAGGGATAGTAATACATTGTGCGGCAGCACTAGGAGGCAACAAAAATGGAACAAGGTACAGTTAAATGGTTTAATGCAGAAAAAGGTTTTGGCTTCATCGAACGCGAAGGTGGAGACGATGTATTCGTACACTTCTCTGCTATTCAAAGCGAAGGATTCAAATCTTTAGACGAAGGTCAAAAAGTAACATTTGACGTTGAGCAAGGTGCTCGCGGACCTCAAGCAGCTAACGTTCAAAAAGCTTAATCTTCGCATAATACAGACAGGCCCTATATAAATAGGGCCTGTTTTTTTCTGTATAATGAAAATTACTTAGTGTTAGAAAGAACCTCTTCCTCTTCATACAAGTCCTTTTGAACATATTCCTGAATGATGAAATTCGTCAAATGGGTGTTGTTCACAAACTCCGAAAAGAATGTTCTTAATGTGATCGAATCAGCTTTGCTTAATTTTTTATCGCTAATCAATGCAATCCTGAAAACATTTAAAATCTCACTAATATCCTCTTCATCCATAAAGCATAAAGGATCCATTTTTTTGTCTTCTTCTGTAAAAGGATTCCGAGTATCCTCAATGATGCTATACGCTAAAACTCTTCCGTTCCTTATTACTTGGAAAATCTCCAGATCACGCAATTTTAAGATTCTGGCAAGTGATTTCATCATTTCCTCCTGACCAAGTGTATATTTGGAGTTTCCTATGCTCTCACTTTTCTAATTTTTATATTGGAGCAATGGATGATTATCTTCGTCTGTGAAAACAGAAAAATCTCATGCTTCAGCTTTTTTTTTGCTCAGCGGAGTGATTTCATCATATCCCCAATCATCGAGGCCATTTCTGCCGCCAAATGCAATCTTTTTGGAATTGTGGCCATAAACATTTCGCGTGATATCATAGTCCATGAAAAACTTGCGGACATTCTCCCATTGTATTTCATAGGTGCCTGCAGTCTCATCATACTGCTTAATGACCATCAGAATGGCGGTCGGATCCTTTGTTATTCCATTCTCTTTATTTAAAACCGTCAGCGAAACAACCTTTCCATCATGAAAAGAATGGTTTTTCAGGAAATTGGCTGTTTCATTATTAAATCTGGGCAACAGCTTCTGTAATTCTTTACTATATTCCTGTACATCCCAATGGTCGTCATCAACAAAATATTTCATTTCTTCATCCTTTATTCTATTAAAAGTTTTTTATAACAGAAAAGAAGATCAACACGTAACCTATATTTGCTGCTATGGCCAGCAAAGATTTTATGATCGGTTCTTTTAACACTAAAGCCCCGATTCCTAAAAGAACGCCTGTAAATGACAGAAACATTGGCAATACGAGATTGCTTAAAGTTAACAGCATAGTAAAGAATCCGCCCCAGTCTCCTATAAGAAAAAACAGTATATTTGAGATTAGATTGATGGCTACGCATAAAAGTGACAGCCTGGTTAATTCACCCATAATTCACCTTCACCTGCTTTCTGCTTTTCGGAATCAGATCGGGCAAAAAAAAAAGCCCGGTTGGACCTATTTTAAATTGACTTCAGTGTACCTCATTACTCTTCCATTATCCCTCAACAATAACCAGATACTTCAAAACCTTCCCCTCAGACTCCACTAGTAAAATATCTTCTCTCTCCTTAGCAGAGAATATCCTTGCACCGACAGGAAGCTTATTCGACATTCCATTTTCAAAATCTGTATCGTTCTCATTTCTGGATTGTATTTCACCAATTTGAGCGTCCTTTTTTAATGACAATTTCTCGACCCAATCTATATTCGTTTGGTAGATGACACCATCATACTGAAAAATATCAGCATCAGGGTCCAGCCTTAAAACCTCTTCTGCATCAATGGTGTCAACAGAAACTGAAGTGCTTTCTTCTCCATTCGCACATCCTGCTGCAGTGAAAAGCGTTAAACCAATCAAGAGACAGATTAGCGTCCGAAACAACTTGCTTCCCCCTTTTTTGCACCTATTGGTTCTTTGAGCAGCTTTGGACATGAAACCTTTCTCTATGTCTTGTATTCCTACAAATCAGGAAGAAACCAAGGACTTCCAATAATCCCAGGCTCTTAGATATCCTTCTAAATCCTGAGGATGAACCCTGACACAAATGCCAAGGCGCGTATATAATTGCACCACAACTTCGTCAATAAGCTGCGATTTGTCCATTGATACATGCTCCAGCAGCGTGAATGAAGAAAGCAATGTCTCTATATTTAAATCATCCGGAGAAGAACAGAAGGCATAGGTAAAGTCATAAATGACTGGCCCAATAATCGGGGAAGGGTCGATGACTCCTGTCAGAACCCTGTGATTAAAAACAAAATTATGGACTCCTGTGTCTCCGTGAAGCAGGTACTTTTTTTCTTCCCCAGACCTGCTTATCCGCTCGACAATGGATTTTACTTTAAAATAATCTTCCTCCGGCAGCAAATCCCCTAAATCTCTATATGCGAGTTCTACACTAATCTTATTAAACTCATGCCATGATTTTCTTGGCTGATCCAGCCTGCCCCATGCTTCCTCAGGATGGCATTCTTCGTAATGATTCAATACTTCCTTCGCCAGGGTTCTCATCCAGTCCTTCTTCAAGCCGCGATTATAATGGGTGGTTCCCGTTATAAAAGAGTAGACGATAAACTCTTTTTGAGGATCTGTATAGAGCCATTCAGGCAGGAGGCTGACATTCCGGCAGCTCTGAAGAAACCGTTCCACGTATTCAATTTCCTGCGGCCGGTCATACTTTATCACATACTTCGGCACAGTATTTTCAGCTAAAGTATACACAATTCCTTCAGTCGTTCCTTTAAGCATGTTGATATCTGGTTCGTTTAAATCAATAATCCTCTTGTCCAGTAAATCCCTAATAACATTTTCTATTTTTGATTTCACTGCCTTTTTCTCCTCGCAACTTGGAAATGATCTTTATTACTAGCATGAAAGAATCGTATTTCCTTCAGGTACCGTAGTCTCCAAAAAGTCCTCATCCACCTTAAAAAATATCCTGCCCAGATTCTCCCTACCGCCCATTTTCTCAAACCAATCCTGCACACGCTGGACGTGCTCTTTATCATTTCTCACATTGTTTTCAATGTTTTCATATGCTTCACGGCTGTCATATTGCCATATTGCAAAGATTTCGACTGCCCCTTCTGCCGGCTGTCCCATCCATCTTCCGACCAGCCTTGACCCGTATTTCAGCTGGGCCGGCAGCAGCGTCTGATTAAAATGAAGATTGAAATCTTCTACAATGCTTTCATCCACTTTATAGCTTTTTCTGCGGTAAATCATCTGCTTTCCCCCTTACTTAAACTATGTATTTTCAACGCTTCCTTCACTGCCCATCCCTGGTGCTCATGAAACAGACCTGCTTCAGCTTCCAAAGGATCCAGCCATATCAGCGTATGGTCCTCTTCCAGCGGCAGGCTTATTTGCCTGACGATTTCACATAAGTAGAAATACCCTTGGCTCAAATAGTATTTGTATTCATTGGTAGAGTAAAAATATCTTTGTGCCTGCCCCAGAAAAGGACCGAGTTCAATCTCGGTCTCCATTTCTTCAAGAGCCTCTCTTTTCATGCATTCTTCATGCGTCTCCCTGGCCTCTATTCCTCCGCCGGGAAGAAAATACTTTCCGTCCCCGGTCTGTATGACAGCGACTTTCCCATTCTCCGGGTGAAGAAACAGTCCGTAGACAGCCGGTCTGCTGGTATATTCTATTTTCTCAATTTTTTCTCCAAAAGTAATCATCCTAAAACGATGCGAGCCTCCTTTTTAGGACAAAGGGACAGGTCTTTAAGATAACTTGTTCTTAAAAACCACTTCTCCTTCTGCATTGTAAGCAATATATTCAGCATCATAGATTTCATCGCTATCTGTTCTGAATAGTCCAAACTTTTCATCCGCAGCTTTAGTAAGAAGCTTGAAGCTGTGAATAGTTTGATCTCCCTTTACTATTTCAACACGGTCTATTTCTTTATCAAATACCCTGAGAATCACAGCGTTGTATTCTTCTTCACCTGTAAATGGCGAAGTGAAGAAGGCAAGGTGAATCGGGTCATGTATTCCTTCCGGTGTAAAGGCAAACTCTTTTTTGGCCTCCCAAGAAAATAACGACCTCTCTAAATACATTTCCCTTTCCTCACCTGCTGCAGTGTGCAGGAAAGCAACGGATAGATGGTTATCAATCATATCGATATGGTCTATGCTGGCTCCGTTTGTTTTTTTCGCAATCTCATTAGCAATTTGTGCCTCGCTCCCCCGTGCAGGCAGAAGCCAAATGAAGGAGAAAACAGCCGCAATGGCTATTCCAATGAAGAAACGCTTTTTTACAGACATTAACCCGAACCTCTCTTTTATAAGTTTAAAAGTCTACTGCTTTTCTCTGTGCAATTCAAAAGTCTCCTCGGCATTATCCCATTTTACATAAACTTTGATAATATCATCCTCATTCACTATGCCGCTATTCTCCGAAGATCCGCCGCTTTTAAAAACCTTTTTCGTCGGCGGTGCATCAAATTTTGTTGCGCCGCTTCCGCTCCCTGCTGACGTTTCATAAGAGTACTCTATTTTTTTCATGGATGAAAGCTCTTCTAAAGGCCCTTTATACTCTAAAAAGAATTCATCGTTATTTTCGTTAGAGTATGAGCGTCTTCCATTTTTCTCGTCCCACACCTCTGTTCCTTTAAATACGTACTCCGCTTCCCAATGGCCGCTTTCCCCGACAAATCTGTAGTCATAATGGTTCACTTCTTTCGAACAGGCAGCTAAAAACATCAAGGAAAAAAATAACAAGAGTATTTTTTTCAACCTTACTCCCCCTGTCTATTGAATCAGCGCTAATAGTTCCTCAGGGACCAGCCGTAATCCCTTATCCCGAAACTCATTGATAGGCTTCCACATTAACTTGAACTCTTCCCCATTATCCTCAAGACCCATAAAAGATGGTTTTTGATAGAAGGATAGATCAACAAACTCCCCATCATAGACAAAAACGAACTCATGGTGGGGAATCCCATTGTAGGTAAAGATATTTTCAAGGGTGCCTAAATGAATGAGATTCCTAACGTTTGCACCAATTTCCTCGAACACTTCTCTTTCCAGCGCTTCAGTGCTTTTTTCGCCAAACTCGATTCCCCCGCCAATCGGACGGTAGAAATAGTCCTGCTTAACTTTGTCGAATCCCTCAGCAACAAGTATAGAGTCATTTTTCCTGAACACACAGATGGCAATAGCCCGAATATTATTTCTTATCATCCTTCCCCTCCAGCTTCGGCTTTCTTTTCCATATATAAAAGACAGCAAATAAATTAATGGCCACACCCATTGCGTGCATGATAAAATTGCCGGTGCTGCCTAAACGATCTACGGTGATGCTTATTAAAAAGCTCCCCATTATTAATAATGGAACAGCTAAAATGAATCGCAAATTATTTCCCCCCGAAGCAATGCTCCAACACCACAGCAGCCTGCTAATAAAACATCAGGACTATGAATAAAACCATAATTTCCAAATAATTCATCTTTATTATAGACGAAACAAAAGCTGTAATGTTTCATTTTCCCCCGCTCTATTTATGCAGCAGGAAAGAAGCACAAAAAAAGAGCCCCGCAAGGCCCTTCTTTAAACAGTTAAAATTCACTATCCAGCCTGCTCATGAAATCCGATGCAGCGCTGTACCCCTGCTGCCTCAAATACCAGTTGTTCGCAGCTGCCTCAATCAACCCGGCCACGTCACGGCCTGGCTGAAGCTGGATTTCCATTGATGGCACTTTAACGCCCAGATATTCCGTGAAATCAGGCTGATGCTCCAAATCATTGTTCAACGAATTCTTTTCCCATTTCGTCAGTTGAATATCCAGTGAAATCCGTGTTTCATTCTGGAATGCCTTCAGTCCATAAGAGCGGACAACATTGATCAGCCCAACACTGCGGAGGGCCAGAAACTCTTTTGTTTTTTCATCATGCGTCCCTAAGAGCGTCTGCGGGCTAAGCTTTTTCAGCACGACAATATCATCTGCCACAAGCCTGTGTCCCCGGCCAATCAGCGTATGAGCTGTTTCACTCTTCCCCACTCCCGAATTCCCCCGCAGCAGGATCCCCATTCCATACACATTCACACAAACTCCGTGAACATAGGTTTCCTCTGCCAGCTCTTTGACCAGATAAGCATCTAATTGAGAGATATAATCTGAAGTCGTTTCAGGAATTTCAGTTGTCAGCAGCGGTATGCCGTACTCATTGCAATAATGCCTTAAGTACGTCAGCCCCTTATCACCTGTTGTTACAATAAAGCATGGCGGATGATAGTTGACGATATTGCCAATCCGTATTTTCCGTTCCTCTTCTGTCTGCTTATGTAAAAAGTTGATCTCTTTCCTTCCCAAAATCTGAATCCGGTCTGTTGGGAAAAAATCAAAATGCCCCACAAATTCCAAGCCCGGCCTGTGCACTCTGGACTGAGTGATCAGCTTATCCAGATTATCCTTCCCAGCCAGCACCTTCAACGAAAACTTCTCAACCAAATCACTAACCTTAACACTCTTCACTCTCCAAATCACCGCCAATAACGTATATAACTTCATATTATATCAAAAATGAGCCAGGGGGACAGACCCTCTGGCTCGTTTGAGCCAAGGGGTCTGTCCCCCTGGCTCACTCTTGTTCCTTCTCCTGTATTTCATCTACCTTTTTCGGTGTAAGGATCATATCCTGGACAGCTGAAACTCTTCCCCATTCGTCTTTATAGACAAGATGCTTCCGTTCGAATTTGGTCGGAGTATCGAGGCCAGCAGCTGCAGCCAGATTGAACAGCCCTTCACGGAGGGAAACCACATAATTGGCTACCCGGTATTGTTTTTCCTCAATGACAAGCCCGTCCTGGAGCTTCGGGTCGGTTGTGGCGACACCGGCAGGGCAGTGGTTGGTATGGCATTTCTCCGCCATGATGCAGCCGACGCTGATCATGAATCCGCGGGCGATGTTGACGAGATCTGCCCCCATGGCAAGAGCAATCGCAACTTTATCCGGGGTAATCAATTTGCCTGATGCGATCAGCTTCACCCTGTCGCGGACTTTATATTTAACCAACATTTCATCAACAGCCGGCAGCGCAGATCCAATAGGCAGCCCCACTGCATCGGCAAGCTCCTGATAGGTGGCGCCTGTCCCGCCTTCGCCGCCATCGACAGTGATAAAGTCAGGACCCATTCCTGTTTCCTTCATCACCTGGGCCATTTCCTCAAGAGAATCCAAATCACCGACCACGATCTTGATGCCAACCGGCTTGCCGCCTTTATCCCGCATCTTTTCTACAAACTGAAACAGCTCATCATAATTGTTAAATTCGTAGAATCGGTTGGGGCTGTTGATCGTCTGCCAGGGCTCTACAAGGCGGATTTGCGCAATTTCTTCATTAACTTTTTCCCCTTCGATATGCCCGCCGCGGATCTTAGCCCCCTGGGCAAGCTTGATTTCAAATGCCTTCACCTGCTCAATTTTGCTCTTTTTCTCAAATTCTTCCCATGAAAACTCTCCGCCCGGAGTCCGGACGCCGAACAGACCCGGCCCGATCTGCATCATGATGTCCGGGTTTCCGATTAAATGATATTTTGATAGACCGCCTTCCCCGGTATTCATCCATGTTCCGCCGGCAAGGCCCAGCCCTTTTGACAAAGCCGTGATCGCCCGGTCGCCGAGCGCTCCATAGCTCATCGCAGACTGCCCGACAAGCCCTTTCAGCTTGAAAGGCTGCCGGCATGTATGCTCGCCAAGGATGACTGCGTCTTGGTCTGTTAGAAAATAGGGATCTGTCTGGCTTTCCTCCCGGTGCTCTTTCCTGGTCATAAGGCCTTCTTCATCCACTTTATAAACCTTTGTATTGATTTTCTGGCTGTTATCGATCCTCAGTTCTTCCCGCTGCTTCGGAAACATGCTGTTGCGGATATAATAGCCGCTTTTTGAAAAATCCCGCTCCGAACCGAAGCCGATCAGACGCTCCTTATACTTCCCGGCCTTGACGATATCCTCGAACTCTTTCCGGGAAAAAGGCGTTCCCTCATTATTGCTTTCGAATAAGTATTGCCTAAGCTCGGGGCCGATCTTCTCTGTCATATACCTGACCCTGCCAAGGAGCGGGAAATTCCTCAGGATGGAATGCTGCTGCTGCGTGTCATCCTTCCGGTAGAAATAAGTCGCAGCTGCCGCAGCCCCGAGTGCCGCAGTCCCCTTCAGAACGGCTGGGAGGTATTTTTTCATATTGGACATCTTATCACCCTTTTCATGAAATAGTTATGCTTTAGTTCTTTAGCTGCTGCAATGCCTCGCGGATCGGTATTTCTCCTGAAGACACTTCAATGGTTCTGTTATAAGCCTCCTCCAGTTCCAGTGCCTCGACCAGTACAGTAGCGATATCCTCTTTCGGAATTTCACTTTCCTTACTTTTAAGAGAAAGTGCTGCTTCAATCTTCCCTTTTCCCGGCTTGTCTACGGGCTTGCCTGTCCGTAATATGGTATAAGTTAATTCTGCATTTCTTAAAAGCTCCTCAGGCTGATCCTTCGCGCCGTCTGTTCCTGAACCGCCTTTGTCCGTCTCATTCGCACGCATCGCACTCATCAGCAGAAAGCGCTTTACTCCCTGGTCCTTTGCCGCCTGCACCGAATCAATGACCGACTGATGGTCAATCAGGATCGGCTTGCTTTCACCCGTCCGCGCACTGGCATCGCCCACATAAATGACCGCATCACAAGCTGAAAAGGCCTTGGCATAACCATCATTTTCCTGCACAAAAACATCCGCTGCCCCCAGCCTTCCCATTTCATCCACCTTACTCTTTGTCCCAACCAATGCCACCGCCTCATGCTGCTTGTCCGACAGCTGCTTGATTACATGCTCCCCCGTCAAGTCTTCCGTTCCAATCACAAGGACTCTCATAGAATGCCTCCCCGCTTTAGTTAATCTTTATTATTTACCACACTATTTCCAGAGAAAACCAAAAAGGATTTGTGCCAGGGGGACAGACCCCATGGCCCAGTTTTGAAAAAGAGCCAAGGGACCTGTCCCCTTGGCTCCCCTTGGCTCATAGAACATTCAGATTTTAAATTTTTATATTACTGTGTTTAAATTAGTTTTAACGTGGTAAAGGAGGTAGGGAGTTTAGTAAGGTAAAGAATTAGCGAAAGAAGTAATACATACTTTTCATACATACCCAGCATAGTCCACGCTGTAGCGGACTACTTTTTTTACCTTTGAACTAGTTCTTTTTTCTCGGTTCTTAAGGCCCAAAAAACCACTTACAGGAGGAGATTTTTCATGGAATTAAAGAAGCTGTCATTGTTTCAAGAATGTTTTGGCCAGGTTGAGGGGGAGACTCAAAAGCTCGACAATGCTCCCTTAAGCCAGTTGAATGCACAGTCTTTGAAGTACGAGACTAAAGTTCCGCAGCTGGAGTATATGTGCTTAATGATGGAGAACATCGTCCTAACGAAGAAGCTTCAGGGGAACGTTTATGCAGGCTTTCAAAAGTTCTCGCGCACGAAGAACGTGCTGGACCGTTTCCAGGCTATGGCCGAGTACTCTAACGTTCATATCTTTGGAGAAAATGATGCAGCCATGGATCCAAGTGATGGCATTCATTATATTGAGCTTCCAAAGAACAGTGAACTGATGCGCGAATGGTTCCTCATTATTGACAGCCCGGTATTCAAATCCATGATGGTTGCCTATGACATGGAGGGCTTCGGCGTACATGAGGTGGAAGAAGGGCGCAAGTTTAAAGGAGTTAAGACTTCAAACCCGCAAGTAATTGCTCATGCAACAAAACTGTTAACACCACATATAGGATTCTCACTTATCGGTTAATGCCAAGGGTAGCCCCAGGGCTGCCCTTTTATCATGAATAAAGGAGATTTTACATATGTCACGTATTCAGAAAATGGCCTCGATTGGCATTTTAACAGCACTTAGCCTTATTTTATACTTATTTAAAATCCCGCTTCCTTTTTTCCCTGTTTTCTTAACACTTGATGTCAGCGATATTCCTGCCTTAATCGGTGCCATTACATTGGGGCCTGCTGCCGGGATCCTTGTTCAATTCCTGAAAAATGTCATTGAATATATAACTCATGGAAGCTATGTGGGACTTCCGGTGAACCAGATTGCCAACTTCTGCTCTGGCGCGCTCATTGTGGGAATGATAGGCGCTTTTTATCACTATCAGAAAAAATTGAGCTGGATCAGCTTTACCCTGTCGATCAGTATATTTCTCGCGGCTATGTACCTGCTCAACTATTACTTTATATTGCCGGCGATCATGAACCTGCTCGGACTGAATATGGATCAGTATCTGACATCTTTCACCAATGCGAACCCGCTTGTGAAAGATTTTGAATCAGCTGTTCTGCTCATTATCATCCCCTTTAATTTAATTAAGATATTCGTAGTTTATTCAATCGGCCTGCCGTTCGCTTTCAGGCTGGAGCGTATTTTACAGAAAAGGAGTCTGGCTGTATGAAAAACAAGAAGAATCTTGTGATGGCAGCTTCGGTCCTCCTGGCTTCTGTGCTGCTGTCGGCACTCCACTATTACGTAGACTCATTCATACTTTCTCTTATCGGAACCCTGGTCATTACGGCAGCCCTCTTCATCGGCTGTGCCAGGATGATGAAACAGGAGAATGCTCAAAATGAGGAGGTTGCTGAGAAGAATTCATCAGCTCAGACCTCAATCGAGGAGTCGCTGCAGGAGCTCCGCCATCTCGAAGCACACAGCGGGCACTTAGTTTCAATGAACACACAGGTAAGCGCTTCTTCTGAAATGGTTGGCGGCCAGCTTATGGATATGGTACAGGATATTCAAAAGCAGCATGAGCTGATTTCGTACTTTGGGGATCAATTAGGAAAAATGAATGGGATGATACAAAACCTGGATGCCATTATTGAAGTAACGAACTCCACTACCTCAGATGTAACGCTGCTGTCCAACGAGGGGAAGCTGAAGGTCGACGATTTCAGCATTGTTTTCACAAAAATCATCTCTCTCACAAAGCAGTTCGGTGATTATAACCAGACGCTCCTTGAGAAAATGAAAGCAGTCACAAAGGCTCTCGGAGCTATCGATTATATCTCCAACCAGACAAATCTCCTTGCATTGAACGCCTCTATTGAAGCTGCCCGTGCAGGCTCAAATGGGGCTGGATTCGGAGTTGTTGCTTCTGAAATCCGCAAGCTGTCCGTTCAGGTCAAAGAGAGTGCAGAAACGATTAACACCATCGTAACCGATGTGAACAGAAATATAGAAGAACAAGAAAAATCGTATAGTTCGAATGTGTCGGTATTAGAAGAAGGAAAAGATAAGAGCCTGCAGATGATCGATATCTTTGATGGCGTGATTTCAAGCATCAATACACTTTCACTGCAATCTTACGAAATCAAACGCGACTCAACTGAGGTGGAAGCCGAGAATCAGCGTCTGATTGAAATGATGCAGGAAGTGTTGGGAATCACAGAAAACTTAAGCCAAAAAACCATGGGCTCATCTGAACTGACGATGGAGCAGCAGGCACACCTGATAGAGCTCGACATGACTGTCATGACCATGGGAGAGCATATCCGGAAAATCCAGGATCACTTAAAAGAACAAACAGAGCACCAGGGAAATGTAGTATGGATCCGGCCTGGTGAAATGAAAAAGAGAAATGAGATGAAGCTTGCTGAGTAATCTTTGAAACGTTGAGACGGAGACTGGCCTTCAGGGAAAGATGGTTAAGATTCCCCGCTCAATAGGGACAGCGGAAACAGGCTCTCCCTTAGGAAACAAAAAGAGGTGTTTTTCTCCAGTGGGGCAAGGCACCTTTTTAACTTACTGCAGCAGTAAATTAAAATCCTTTATAAACTCCTCAGCTCTTTTACTGGCAGACTCCTCATCGGGAACTTTATCTAGAATTTCAGACTGTGTAAAAATTTTCCCGCCCTTTATGACAGAGTATATATCCTTTGTATGTCTTATATCTGCCAAAGGATTCTGATTCAGGATAACCATATCAGCTCTTGCACCAGCCCTTATTACACCAAGGTCAGATTGATTTATGGCCTCAGCGGCTGTGCAGGTTGCAGACCTGATTGCATCGATTTCACTGAATCCAGCTTCAACAAACAGCTCCAATTCCCTATGGAGAGCCATTCCGGGAAATGTCCATATTCCAGCCGGGGTATCTGTGCCAGCCACTACGGTTCCGCCCAAATCGAAATATGCTTTTGCAATGGCTTTATTGATTTGGTGCTGGACTCCCAAGGATTTTAAGGCATCCTCGTATTGGGAGAGGGTTTGCCATTGTCCTGTTAAAGCCTTGCTCTCTAATATCCTGGATGTGACTTCATTAAGGGGTTTCCAATATTCCGCTCCCCGATCCATCCCATCAAAAAGAGTCATCGTTGGACATATCTTCACATCCAAATCAATTAACTGCCGGCACACCGTATTTATTTTTTCAAAGTCAGGCTCAAGCCAATTGATTGCATCCCAAGTGGACTGATCCGCCCCCATGCTCCATTGCGGATACATGGCCTGCAGAACACCTGAAGCGTGTTCATTCCACTTGATCCCTATCCGCCCGGCCTCAACGGCATTAATATGGAAGGAATAAATCAAATCACAGCTCACCTCTTTGCCATGACTCCTTGCTTCCTGGCAAACAGACTCCATCATTTCTTTTGAAAGCCAGCCGTACACTTTTACAAAGTCAGCTCCTGCTTCAATCTGTCTGTTAACTTCCTGCCTGGCTGTCTGAGAATCCTCAATATTCACATTCCAAGGACTCGTTTCCCCCCATAGTCCTGGAGGTCCATCTATCACCCTGTCTGCCGAATAAACCCTTGGAGTCGGGGCATCTGTGGAAGCTTTGATTAAATCTGCCAGCTCTAGCACATTACCGCCTGTATTCCGCACAGCAGTAACTCCCGAAGCTGTAAAAAATGGGGCAAATCCCTCCTTTATATGAACATGCATATCTATCAAACCCGGAATGATCCATTTACCTTCACCATTGATTCTTTTAACATCAGGAGGAACTTCTCCATTCAGCGGCTCTTTATCGTAAAAAACTTCATCAATATATCCGTGAGAAATGAAAATCGACGCTTTCTTAACAGTCCCCGAAATCACCTCGATTAAGTTTGCATTATATAAAAGCAACTTAGAATTATCTTTCATAGCCCCTCCAAATTTAGTCTTATTATAGAAATTTCACTTTTCCATAAAAGTTCAACAGAAAAAGCGTAAAATCCTTTTTAATGGATAAGTGGAATACCTTTGAAAAACAAAATGGCCTGATAAGTATTTCTTATCAGGCTGTAGTCTTTAGTCTTTATAATTTTTTTCTTCCCCGCCCAGAGCGGCCCTCCCTGGACCTGAATGAGAGAATCAGTGTCAGGTTGAAAAATAAACGTAGAAATTCACCCTAATTTCAAAAATACTCTAAAATAGCTCAAATAGGCGGAGAAATTCCGGCTATCGATTCAATAAACAAGAAAACTTGCAACATCGGTCCGCTTAACCGGAAATTCACCCTCTAATTTACCCTCTACAGTGCAGTACTCAGCATCCTAACCGGAGAATCACCGCTTATTTTGATGCTTGCTGGCACTCAAATAAGGATAAGAATTCCTGTTTTTTTAAAACCATACCTCACTATCCTGCCCCTTTCATGGAATAAGAAAAGCTGCCAGACTTTTGGCAGCTAACTTTTAATGTAAGTACAGAATAGTTTACTCCTTTTCTTGTTCGTTCCAGTCGGCAAGGATCTCACTAATGACTTCTGAAAGAACATCAACAGTTCGATACTCTTCTTCCAAAGTATTTTCCTTCCCTCCAACTTCTAACAGCACAGAGTTACCAAACAGATCTTGATTATAAGAATTTTGAGTAGGGGTATCCTTAGTAAAAACTCCCCTGGATAAGTTGGGGTATCTTTCCTCAGTATATTCATGCAGCAGATGGGCAAATTTAAAATTCACTTCGTATTTAGCACTGGATTTCGACACTATAAATGCAATTCTCGGATAGTCCTTTCCATCTATGCTAATCGTTGACTGGTTTCTCTTTAATGAATCCCTGTGTATATCAAGGACCATTTTCAGCTTTTTATTATGTGATAAGGCATTCTCGAGTGGTACTCTGGAAACTTTATATGCGTCGCTATACGAGAGTCTTTTTTCTTCTAATTCCGCCTTAATATCCGTGCTATCGTGAATAGAATGAATTCCATAATTTTTTAGTGCTTGACTAAGTCGCTCACCAACCAATGAAATATTTCTTTCCTCGTGAAACAAATCATCTGAGTGATTAGTTGAAGTTTCTGACATAAAAGATTCTTGATTGTGTGAATGGTAGATGTATACTAAAGGATCCTGGTTTTTTATAGCTGCTGTTGAAGCTGAATGTTCATTTTGAGGAGTGGAAAATGTGTTATTTAAGGTATCTTTTCCATCATAAAGGAAGAACCATGAGAGAGCCAATGTACACAGCGCAATACTGGCTGAGGCAAACGTAAATTGTTTGAGCCTGCTTCTTCTGTTTATCTGCCTGGCCGATTTTCTGAGTTTATCAGCTGTATCTAAGACAAACTCCTCTCTTGGGTTGATTGGGTATGTTTCCTTTATTAAGTCGAACAAGTCTTTATCAGTTTGCATTCCCGATGACCTCCTCTATATCCCACTCAAGCTTCATTCTAAGTATTTTTAAAGCCCTGTGATAATCTACTTTGACCTTTGACTCGCTACATTGAAGGATCTCGGATGTTTCCCTGATTGAAAATTCATTTATGCCTCTTAGAATCACTACAGTCCTATACTTGGGTTTCAGCTCAGATATAGCACCATGAACAATCCTTTTCATTTCATTTTCCTCCATTAATTCTCCGGGTTCTTTTTCAGCCGAGATAATATGTTTAAAGAAGCCGTCGGTAAAAAGGGAAGAAAATCTCCTTTTTCTATAACTGTCAATGGCAACATGCTTTGCAATGGAGAAAATCCAAGTTCTTTGATGGTCAATATTTTTGCCTCTGGTCAAGTTATTCAGTATGCGTAAAAAAACTTCTTGAGTTAAGTCCTCGGCATCATTCTGGTTACCAGTAAAGCAAATAAGAAAACGATATACATCCAAATAATGGCTCTTGTAGATCTGATCGATTCTCTCCTCTAACCTTTCATTGCCAGCCAAATGGTTCCCCCCTTGTTTAGTCTTCAAATATTAATCGTTTGAGCTGCAAGAAAGGTTACAATTATTTTTAGACAAAGGATACCTGCTCTTTTTATAAAATAAAAAAGCCGCCAGTTTTGGAAGCGATTTGGAATTTAAGCTCCCGGTAGCTGAAGATGTCATCTCAGGTTTCACTGAAATACATATCGGCATAATAATCAATTTCCTTGTCCTTCCGTATAATTGATATCATTTCTTCAACCACTACAGAAGAAAGTATTCCTTCTTCATTGAAATGATGAGCAAAATTGACTGCTAACTGTTTGATATCAATAACAGGATTTTGAAGGAGAACAATCAAGCTTTGTTCAATCAAATGTTCATTTCCCTTAGTATTTTCATAAAGATAGTTCAAAGCGAGGGTAATCTCTTGCTCGTTAGTCGTTGATAAGGCTGTGTTGAGTTCATCAGGGGTCCAATGTCTTTCCTCTTGTTCAAGATAAATATCTTCAAGTTCTGCTTTTTCTACGTATAATCCATTTAAGAATATGTCAAAATTAGGAGCTAATTCAATAATCTGTTCAGATTCCATATCAATGTATATAACCGGAGGCTCTACTTTTGTATTTCTGTAATCTAATGCTACCCACGAATGCCCACTTCCTGAGACTAAAACAATATTTTTCGGCAAACCCCATTCTTTTATTAAGTATTCACTTTCTAATATACCTTTTTCTTCACCTATACCTAAAATGTGATCAATATTAATATGATCATCAGCCCAAGATGTTGGGACATTAGAAGGGAACGAATTATAGTTGATATATCCACCATTCTGGATCTTAAGAAGATAAATATAGGATTTAGGCAACTTCACTTTAAGTTTTTTTTCTGCTCTTTCTACTTCTTTATCTTTTAAAGGTTCCAATTTATAGTATTCATCATCTTCTTGCCATATCTTTTTCACAGCGGCATTCTCTCCCAAAAAACTCTTTTATTAGTTAGAACTTCAAAATAATTATTTGGCAATTTCTATTAAGCTTAAATGCTCCTTTATCCACAAAAGGAAGCAGACTGGATGAATTAAAGATTTCCCATAGGAAAACTCATACAGATATCTCCCCAATCATCCATCCTCTGATAAACTCCTCTAAAGATGAAGCTACTCTCCAACGACTGTCATCTTCATGGTTCCAGACATAAATATACTCTGTCTGAACCCTTCCATCTGCTATTAAATAGCCAAATAAGTCTCCATTCCCGGCATCAGAGAAAAATAAAAAGGTATCCAGAGGTTTCATAAAATCGCTTCGCTCATGAAGGATCCAAAAAAATAAATTTTCTTTAATCATCTGTTCTATGGACCAAACAAACGAAATTCCATAGTTCCCATAAACTCCGTTTGTTTCCTTGTATAATTCAACCAACTTATCCGGCAATTCAACTTTTAGTTCCTTCTTAATTAAAGCGGTCTCTGCTTCCGTTGCAGGTGCTTTAAACTCACACTCTCTTGAAATACTTGTCAAATAATCTCTCCACATAATCAGCTGCTTGCCACCTTTGAAAACTTATTATTTTTCTCCAGGAGCTTATTTCTCCTTCTTACTTCCTGTTTTCTCATATAGTTATAGAAACCTTAAAATTGAAAATCCCCATCCTTCATTAACAAAACTTCAGTTCCATCTTCTTTAATGCCCACTACTTTCATATCTTCGCTGCCAAAGGTCACATTGACTAACAAAAGTGAGGCATTCAGACCCGCGGCCTTCAGCTCTTCCTCAGATTAGCCAATGCCATTTTGAATATTGGAGGGAGAGGCATTTCCTATTCGAGAGGCCACGGGGACAGGTCCCGTGGCCCACATCTTCAAAAAGAGCCAAGGGACCTGTCCCCTTGGCTCTTCCCTTGGTTCTTATCAAAACACACCATTTTCATTAGGAGAATCTTCCGGTACAGCCTGCCCCACATCCCATAACTCGGCGATCATGCTGTTATGGAAACGGAAAATATGTACAACCGCTCCTCCCAAGTCCTCCTCGTTTTGCTTAACATGGGAGTGGACAGCAACAATGTCATTCTCTTCAACAGCCCGCTTCACTTCAAGAGTCTTATGAGGATTTTGGGCAGCACTCTCTTCCATGGCAATCAAAAGCGACTCAGCATCCCCAGGGAAATAGGGGTTATGATGGCGGAAATCAGGACCGATATATTTATCGTATGCCTCTCGCACATTCCCCGCAGCAACCAATTGCAAAAACAATACTGCCTTCTCTTTATTCATCCTTAAACACCTTCCTATGCAGGTCAATTAAATATATCTATTTAATATAATTTAAGTTCAACAGAAGAAGCGTTAATCCTTTTTAATATGCTGCTGATTAATCAGGCAATCGATGTACCATTTTTCACAGGCCCATCAGGCTTCAAAAGCACTACATCACCCTCTTCTGGAACGCCGCCGATAACCAATACTTCAGATTTAAATCCTGCAATTCGGCGAGGGGGAAAATTTACAACTGCGGCTACTTGACAGCCCAATATTGTCTCTGGAGTATACCTTTTTGTTATCTGTGCACTAGATTGTTTAATTCCTAATTCTTCACCAAAATCAATCTCTAACTTAATTGCCGGCTTACGAGCCTCCGGAAAGGGTTCAGCACCTATTACAGTACCAATGCGAATATCCAGCTTTTGAAAATCCTCGATCGCTGCTATGGTCAAATTAATAACCTCCCATAAATTAACTAAAGTGCATTTTTATTTCCAAAATACACCAATCTCTTTATTATTTCCCCGCCATCGTTTATTATTCCTTCTTGAAATAGCTGCTTTTTCGCTTCATAAGGAATTCATCAAAAGGTTCCTAAAGTCCTGCCTGGATTAACGAACCCGATTGTATATAGCCATTTCATGCCAAAATTGGCGGGAACCATAAAGGAGCTTCCTCAGAAAGTTAAAAATTCATTTGGCGAAATAGGAATTAATCCTATTAAGTTTAAAAAATATAGGAAGTAGAACTGGCAATCATGAATGAAGACAAAGCTGTTCTGAGGCCGATTCCCGATTAAAAGCCTCTATCATTTTTTATGCGATTTTTCCCCAGCCTTAACTTAAATAAACAGCCGCCTCCTGCCTGTACAATGTTTCCGTCGGTAGTAGTAAGGGTGTGCTGTGCCGGGATTAAACCTCCGCATTAGGTATGAGGCTGGCTTTGTATTTATTGCCTTCTGCTGTACAAAACAGGTCCGTGCTGGTATGACAGGCAAGCGCTCGAAACTATTGAGTGCCTCTTCAAATTCGCCGCTAAAAACATGGTTTGCACTCATATACTTCTCCAAAGTATCACCAGAACATTGTGCGGTTCCACCTGCATTAAACTATCTTCCCATTCGCCGGCTATGAACTCTTACAAAAAGTCATGTTCTTGCAAAGTCCTAAATTATTTGATGGATTCTAATAAGTTTCTCTTATATAGCCCGATACCCACATTGCCTTTAACCTGATAAAAACGTATTGTACAAGGAGAATTATTGGTTATGACCTTTTCAGTTTAATATGAGAATGATATTTTGTTAGTAGAGCATTCGGCTGTTTGAAAAGATAGACAGCATATGACTGTTTTTATTGACTATTATTACTGAGGGTCCAACCGGGGAGGAAAAATCCAATTTTGCGTGCAATCCGTAAGTTTTATCAGTTTTTTGCAGACAAACCTTTTAAAAAAGGAACAGTTTTGAATGATCGCTATGAGATTTTGAGTGTTATAGGAACGGGAAGCTTCGGAATTGTCTACTTGTGCAGGGATATAGCTGCGGATGAAAACCGCGTGGTTAAACAGCTCCGCCCCAGTAAGGGCCGCAATAATAAAGATGTGGAGATGTTTGAAAAGGAAATCTCTGTTTTACAAAGGCTTGACCACAAAAACATCCCCAAGTTCTTTGAGGAATTCTCCTATAACAGATACTTGTTTTACGTCATGAGTTACATTGATGGAAAAAATGTGGAAGAACTTATCTTCTCAAAAAAGATTACTTTTAACGAACGGGCGTCCTTGCAGGTACTTTCTCAACTGCTTGAATTTGTAGAATATCTGCATAATAAAGACATTTACCATCAAGACCTTCGCATACCCAATGTACTGCTTAAAGACAAAGAACTATATTTGATCGACCTTGGCTTGGCCAAGTCACCCGCCAGGCAAGAGGATATCCCAGGGATGAAGCAGCAGGATTATTATGATCTTGGAGAAATACTCTTATTTTTGCTTTATACGACATACTCCTCCAAAAACAAAAAAGCCCTTCCATGGACAGAAGAGCTTTCTTTAGAAAAGGAGACAGTTTTTCTGCTAAAAAGGCTGCTGGAGATTGAGGAACCTTATTCTAATACCCGGGATATCAGAATTGATCTTCAAACAGCCCTAAAAGCGACGGAAAACCAACAGTAGCCTAGAGGAAGACTCAGCTGCTGCTTCTGCCCTTCCGTTTGTAATGGCGGCTTCCGCTCAACGGATTATGCTTATAGCGGCGGTCACTGCTGCTTCCTTTGTGATAATACCTTTTTCGATCACTGCTGCTGTTGCGGCGGTAATGGTTATGCCTTCGTTCACTGCTGCCATGGGAAAGCTGCTTTATTTGCTTCATGATTTTTTTAAACATGATTGCCCTCTTTTCATTCATATTTGAGCTTATTATTTTTTTCACTCTAACATAATGTAAAGACAAGCACTAATGATAACCGTATAATCCTTTTGCGAACGGCTCCTTTCAATAGCACTTTTATAGTTATGATTCAGTACTGACCATCAGAACCGAACCAGTCATGGCATCAATATGGACATTATATTCTCTCTTACCTTCTTCGATCTCGAGCTCATAAATCAAGCGCCGCTCCTCGTCATCCAGTTCAATTTCTTTAACATTTCCTTTGACTTCTTCCAATGCTAATTTAATTGCTTCTTCAGGCGTGATGCCAGGAGCAGTGGAAGCAGCCGCAGCTGATTCTACAGAAACAGGGCTGTTCGCAGAAGCCTCCAGATATTTCTTTTCTCTGCGTAGGATTTCTCCATTTGAAGCGTCCATTTCTATTTCCTCATAGCTGCCTTCCGTTTTAACTGCCATTTCAATGGTGGAAGGGCTGCCGAACTCCCAATCCCATTCTCTTGCAAAACTCAGCACTTCCCCATCATTGTCTCGCATCAAGGCTTCCGCTTCCTTCTGCGTAATTTCACCCATCTTTTCGGCGGCAAAATAAATCCCGACGCCAATCACGGCAGCCGCAAAAACGCCGGCAAAGCCCAAAATCCATTTTTTATATTTCATTAATACTTCTTTCATTTCCCTTCAGCCTCCATTCGATATCGTACCTTTAAGATATCCGACGAAAATGAAAGGAAGATGAAATGAACATTAAAAACAGATGAAAAATGAAGTTTAGAGCGTAATTGTCACCTGGGTTCCTTTGTTTTCTTCACTCGTAATGGAAATTTCCCCACCGAGGCTGTGGATCAGTTCCCTGGCAATGGATAATCCCAGGCCGCTGCCTCCTGTTTCTCTTGAACGGGAAGAATCGACCCGGTAAAATCGGTCAAACACGTATGGCAGATCCTTTTCCGGTATTCCGATTCCTTCATCATCCACTGTAATACGGACCTGGCCTTTATCATCCTGGTCAACATAAATCGCTACATCACCTTGGCTGTATTTAATGCTATTATCCAATAAAATGATAAAGACTTGTTCAAACTTTTCCTTATGGATAAAAGCTGTAATTTCCCTTTTGGCTGAATCCACATGGACAAAACGTTTCTTTGTCTCGGTAAAGATGCGGGCAATTTTCTCACAGAATGCTACTAATTCAACCTGTTCATCCGGCGAAATTTTCTGCTCATCGAGTGCCGCGATATCCAATAGCTGACCCGTCAACCGCTTCATTCTAAGCGCTTCATGGTGAATGCTTTCGGCCGCCTGTTTTTGCATTTTAGGGTCACTGATATCCCTGCGTTTCAATAAATTGGCATAGCTTTCAATCACTGTGATCGGTGTTTTCAATTCATGTGAGGCATCAGAAACAAATCGCTGCTGCTTGTGCTGGTTCTCTTTCAGCCGTTCAATCATCCTATTAAAGACAAGGCCCATTTGCTGAAGCTCATCCTTTGATTCTTTTTCAAATACAGTAGTTTGGAACCTTCCGCTCTCTTCAATTTCACTCATTGTTCTGCTCATGAGAGCAATGGGCTTAAGGATCAGGCGGGAGAGCCATTTCCCGGCCAATATGGAAAACATAATGATGATTAATGAGGCACCGCCGAGCACATAGAGCAATCGCAGTGTGTTTTCCCATAGATCTTCCAGGCTGTGGACAATTTCAACTATTCCTTCCTGTTCACCATCTGCAGTTATAGGCTCCTGATATCGAAGAATAAACCCTCCCTTGACGTTTTTGATGCTGAAGTCTTCACTTCCCGCCCCTTCGATCTCCAGCTGTCTATAATCTTCTTCATCAGAATACACGCTGATCACTTGACCCTGTGGAGAAATAATGCGCAGCATTCCATCGTCCGGCGTATAGGGCTCCAATAACCCAGACTGCCCGTTCGGCAATTGCCCGATGGGGTTATTTTGGACAAAAAGCGAGGCCTGCTCTTCAAGAACATCCCTTTCACGGTCCAGTGATATCCAGAAAAACATGACGGCGACCAGCAGACTCAGCAATACAAGCATGGCAATCAGAAACAGGCTGGAATACCATTGAATCTTTGTCTGGATCCTCATTTCCCCGGCTCCTTCATGCTGTAGCCAACACCTCGATAAGTATGGAGAATGGGATCTGTCTGCTTTAGATCCAGCTTCCTCCGCAGGTGACGGACATACACATCAACCACATTCGTTTCTCCATGATGGTCGTATCCCCATACGTTCAGGATAATCTGCTCCCGGGTCAGAACCAGGTTTTTATTTTCCATTAAGTAGGCAAGAAGGTCGAATTCACGGGAGGTCAATTCAACGGGCTTTCCATCCCGATAGGCTTCACGTGTTCCTTTTTCAAGGCGGATGCCGGCAAGCTCGATTACCTCCTGAGTATGATCATTATTAACCTGTGTTAAGCGAAGTGCCGCTCTGATCCGCGCAAAGAGCTCATCAATATCAAACGGCTTTGTGATATAATCATTCGCACCCTGGTCCAGTCCGTTTACTTTATCCCTTGTCGCAGTTCTCGCCGTCAGCATAATGACCGGGGTATCCTTATTTACTTTACGAAAATGCTGCAGCACTCCGATGCCATCCAGTTTCGGCAGCATGACGTCCAGCAGGATTACATCCCATCCACCCTGCAGCGCAAGCTCCAGCCCCCTTTGCCCGTCATAGGCAGATACCGTTTCATAGCCTTCATAGGAAAGTTCCAGTGTTAAAATATGCGCGATTTGTTTTTCGTCTTCAACAATCAATATCTTCTTCTTCATTTCTTTCCTACCTCCAGTATCTTCAGTGTACCTTATAACGATTAAAAACAGATTAAAAGGGCCGGGAATTTAGATAACTTTCAACTTAACAGAGCCTCCCTTTCCCTGAAGCCACAGGGACAGGTCCCATGGCTCAAAAAGAGCCAAGGGACCTGTCCCCTTGGTTCATTTGCTTTTTGGTTAATGTTAACAGTAAGATAAGTATGAATTGTGAAATATTTAAAAGGGGGAGTTCTCATGAAGTATACGGTGATTACAGGTGCCAGCTCAGGAATTGGTTACGAAGCGGCGCTTGCATTTGCTTCACGCAATAAAAATGTCATTGTGACTGCAAGGCGGGAAGATCAGCTGCATAAGCTAAAAGCAGAAATCCACAACATAAACGCCGATCTGGATGTGGTAATTCTGCCGGCAGATCTTTCTGAAAGCGAAAATGTTCATTCATTATATGAGAGTTTAAAAGAATACGATATTGAAACCTGGATCAATAACGCCGGTTTCGGAAACAGTGCCCCCGTTGCCGAACAGAATGTACAAAAGATTGAAAAGATGCTCAGAGTCAATATTGAAGCACTCACAACCCTTTCCACTTTATACACACATGATTATTCTCAAAAGACAGGCACCCAATTAATCAACGTGGCTTCTGATGTAGGCTATAGAATGGTACCAAACGGGGTAACGTACGCTGCTACTAAGTTTTATGTGAGTGCATTTACAGAAGGGCTCGCCCAGGAACTTCAGGATCAGGGAGCTGCCATGAAAGCAAAAGTGCTTGCGCCGGCTATGACAGAAACTGAATTTGTTATAAACGCTCGCGAAATAGATGAATTCAGCTACCGTGACAACGTGCAAAAATACCATACCGCCCGGGAAATGGCCGGATTCATGCTGGACCTTTATGATAGTGAGAAAACGGTTGGAAAAGTAAATAGCGAGAGTTATGAATTTGAACTGCTGGATCCTATTTATCCATATACTTCACGCCGGCCGGCTTCGGATTGAGAATGCCGCAGGGACAGGTCCTATGGGCAAGTCTAGAAAAGAGCCAGGGGGCCTGTCCCCTTGGTTTTATTTTAAAAAAAGACCTGACCAACTTACATTCAGATCTTAAGCCTTCCCGCATTTAGCTTATTATTCTATATTCATAACAATTTCAAGCCCTGTTGGCTTTTCCTTAAAGGTGTCGCTATACTCTTTAAAGACTATCTTTGTATTGGAAATATCGTCAGGCAATGGCGGAGAAACAATGAAGCTGTATGTAAAATGCCCTGTTGAGCCACCACCACGAGACTGCCAGCAATCGTATTGCTCTCCTAAAAACAATTCAAAACTATTATGATGATGCCGGCCGATTGGCGGATCATCCGGCTCATCCCAATCAATATGCAGCTGTATAACGCTGGCATTCTCATACTGCCGAATAACGGTTATGGAATATATCCGATCATCTTTTTCAACCGATTTTAAAACCGATAGGTGTTTTCTGAATCCAGACGGTTCAATACGCGGTTTAAAGAAATCGTATATTCTCATTCCCCCGAATAACGCCTTCAAATACTCTTCATAGAGATCATACTTGATAGCCCAGTCAGAGATAAAAGTATCCGCCGGAAACCCTGGGTTATCGTTTGAAATATCCCTCCGCTGTTTCAACAAAGAACATATTTGTTCATCAACTTTGCTTAACCGTTCATCGTAAAAATCGGCTGGTGGCTCAAATGGCATTCGTTTAATTTTAATCGCCTCCTTATCGGTTTAATTTTACCATAAATTAACAAATAATGGTTGCTTTCATCTCAAAGCTGCCTGGATTGGCAGCTGAATTGCTCTAAAATCAAAATCCCAGCGATAATATTCATATCGCCAGGATAAAGGACTAAGCAATTATAGATTTTCTATCTTTTCTATATCCTCCGCAGTCAATTCAAAATCGAAAAGTTCCAGATTGGACGCTTGATTTTCTCGTTTGTGAGATTTAGGGATAACAATCACACCGCGTTGGATTTGGTATTTTAATAAGACTTGTGCACCGGATTTATGATAGATCTTACCGATTTCATCCAAAGCTTCTTTTTGGTGGGCTTCGGCTTTCATAGGTCCCCAGGCAACAGGCGTAATTTCCTCGTCTTTTAATACGGCAAGGAGATTTTTGTTGGGTTCTTTTAAGTTGATTTGTATCTGATTAACAGCCGGCTTCACTTTGGCGAATTTTTTCAATTCATCCAGATGATTTTTTTCAAAGTTTGAAACACCGATTGCTTTTAATTTGCCCGCTTCATAATATTCTTCAAAGACTTCCCAAGTGTTTTTAAGCTGTACTTTGTCCTCGATAGGGAAGTGAATAAGAAGCAGGTCAAGATAGTCTGTCTGGAAGTTTTTCAGACTATTATCAATAGCTGCCCGGGTAGCTTCCTTGGAAGAAATATATTCTTCACTGGCTGGAATTTTGGTCGTAATGAAAAACTCTTCCCGTGGCACTTTGCTTTCTGCCAACACACTTCCAACAAGCTCTTCGTTTCGATACATGATGGCTGCGTCTATGGAACGGTAACCCAGCTCAATTGCTGATGCCAGTTCAGGAATTTCATTTGTTAACGCCCCGTTATAATCGTTGTTTTCTTTTCCATACGTATTTGTACCTGTACCTACTATAGGCATTTCAAGCCCATTATTAAGTGTTATGTATTCCATATTTATGCACTCCCTCTGTCTATTACTTTACTTATATCATATCAAATTATGGAATTTTCAAAAAGTAATATGAAAGAAGGTATCATTCCTCTGGCTATCATTTTCCTTGATCGGAACAAGCTTCAGCAGCATCGGTTAGGCAGCGATCTGAACCATAGTAACGATTAACCTTCAATCTGTTTTAAATATGGTATTTCCTCTCCATCAACATTTGCAATATATGCTGGAGTATCTGTTTCATATATTTTAGTTCCAACAGGTAATATATTTGCCGTACCGTTTTTAAAACTGCGGGTCTTATCTGTTATGTTAGTTATTTCTCCAATTTGATCACCCAATTGATATTCCAGATCAGAAACCCAATCAACATCTTGGGCATTAGAATACACAATTCCATCCAGAAGAAATATATCAGCACTATCATCGCTAAGAAAGTCCTTTGGAACCGGATTGTTAATAAGACCGTTATTGCATCCCACTAAGAAAATACACAACATACTTATAGGAAATAAGATTTTTGTGAATTTCATGTGATGCCTCCTTGTGTGAATAAGTGCTTCCAGTTAGAATCTCTCTTATCTTGTGAATTTGGTTCTCTAACATTTTTAACAAATCCCAGTTCACAAGCACCATACCTAATAAAGTTTTTTTGTGCTTCAATTAGAGTCACTTTATTAGCACCTGTTTCAAGCTCATTTTCTTTTTGAAATGGGTCGTCCTCCCAATAACAGATTTCGCAGATATCATAGTCACCTTCGCTGTCCAATGTTTTATAACCACAGCAAGGGCATGTATTTTTGTTCATAAGACACATCTCTAAACTTCTTGTTATAAAGAACGATTCGCTTCTTATCCTCACTGAATCTTTAGATCCTGCGATTGCTTACCTACAAAAGTTTTTGCATGCGAATTCTTGGAACAGTACCTTCCTCTTCTATCCTCAGGGAGTTAAAGCCCTGCTTTTTATAAAACCTTATAGCTCTCTTGTTGGCAGCTGATACCCTTAATTGGTATTCATTGATATTATTTTCTTGAAAAAAGTGTTCCGCATACTCAATCAGTTGAGATCCATATCCTAAACCACGATATGCTGGTATTAAGTAGAATAGGTTTACATAGCCAATCTGTTTATTATCAATATCCTTAATTTGCATTTCAATCTGTCCGACTGGTTTATCGCCATTTTCCACAAGAACAATCCCACCTGGAAATTTAACAAGCCTTGTCTCAATCTTCTTCAGGTAACTTTTATTATCGCCGAATAAATAATCGTCCCCAAAACTGATAACATAAGAATCTCTTCGGAATTTAATTATTGTTTCTGCATCTCTTGATAGGTCAATGCTGCGAAAGGATAGCAAAACTAATTCAACCCCTTTAAATCTTTTTATAGAAATGCTGCTTCATTTGGAATTTTTCTCAAATAAAAGCCTCTGTTACTTTAAATTTGGTCACAGGCTTACTTTATTTATTATGGAATAGAAACAAGTGTCTCTCAGCTCGCTGCCATCTGCGGATAAATCATCATTTCTTAAAGTGCCTTCTAATACAAACCCCAGTTTTTCTGCAATAGCACGACTTTTAAAGTTCATTGGTTCACACCTTATTTCGATTCTTCTCAATTTGATATAATACAGACCAAAGTCTGCTAATTTCTTTACTGCTTCTAACATATATCCATTGCCGCTGAATTTTGTATTTATCCAATACCCAATTTCAGATTTAGGAATATTCCAGTCAATAGCCTCAAGGCTCGTTATTCCTATGAAATCCTTACTCTCTTTATCGAAGATAAGAAAACGAAAACTATCCCTCTTCAAAAAATTTATGTGAGCATTTCTTAAGTTAATCTCTGTTTCTTCAACATCAGGAAGTTTCTGAGCAAACGGCAGCCAAGGTTTTAATTCATTAAAGGATTCTCGAATTGCTTGGTTTACAATTTTACCGTCACCTGTTGGAAGTGGTGCTCGAAGAATAAGCCTGTCTGTTTCTAATTGTAAAGGAACATCTAACAATAAAGGATTCATTGAATTTTTCCCCCTTTGGATCTTAAAATTCAAAGTGCAAAATAGCGCAACAAAAAAACTCTCACACCTCTAAGAAAATGATTGAGGACGAGAGTTATAACTTCGTGGTACCCACCTCAGTTTGTTAATATGTCACCAAATCAACTTATTCAGGACTTTCATAACCTATCATTCAATCTGAAGGATTCGTCTTACTATCCCTAATTTTCATTAGGCTGGTAAGCAGCTCCAAGGCTTTGTTCATTAAGAAGAATATTGCTCCATTTCAACAAACTGGAGCTCTCTGTAAAAATCCACACTTTTATATTGAATTTTCAAAAATTATATCCTCTTTCATAAACATTGTCAAAAAATCCCTTAATGAATAAACAGCCTGGTTTGGCAGCTGATCTGAACTTAGGTATTAAACTTTTTTTACCATCCGTACTTGTTTTAAGATATGACCATCGAACTCTTTTTCATATTCTTTAACTGTTTCAAAACCTTTCGCTTCATAAAAGTACATGCCAATCTTATTATCTTTTTCGACGTTGATATAAATTTCTTTTATACCTTTTAAATCTTTAACCGCTTGTTGTATCAAAGCAGTGCCAATCCCTCTGCCCTGGAATTCTGGATAAAGATAAATAGCCGCCAATTCGACCTTTCCGCCATCCCTCACTGTAGAATAGTTTGCAAAACCGACAACTTCTCCCTCAACTTCTGCAACATAAACTATAGAACGTTCTATACGTTGTTTCATACTTTCATCACTATAATTTAACTTTATAAAATTATTTTGTACTTCTAAGGGGATTATGCCCTCATATGTGGCATTCCAAGTTGTTTTCGCTATGCTTTGAACTTGTTTTGTATCTTGGTAGTGCATCTTGCGGATGGTGATATTCATCTTAAGCCCCCTTTGAATAAGAAGTAAAAATTCCTTCTTCGACTGCCACTTATGTGGAGCCAGGGGGACAGGTCCCGTGGCTCATTCTTTCTTTTTAATTATAATCAGTTTTGACATCACAAAATGACCGACTGCAATAGTTAATAATAGGTCTCTGTACGGCTCATTTACACCACCCATCAAATAGGCAGCAATATTGAAAAACATAAATGATATTGTGAGTAGCCCGAGAACATAATACTCCATTCTCACTTCCATTATTTTTCCCCCTTAAACATGCCAGGGGGACAGGTCCCGTGGCCCAGTCTCAAAATGAGCCAAGGTACCTGTCCCCTTGGCTCACTTTTTTACTGTGTAATGTATTTCAACAAATTGGTTAAAGGTTCGGGTCCCTTTAAGTTTTAAGTCCAGCTCATAATTGCCGGATTTAAATAATGGAATTCCATCTCCGATGATGGAAGGGGCAATTGTGATAAACAGTTCATCGAGTAATTTTTCTTTCAAAAACGTGTGTAACAATTCTCCGCCGCCAACTACCCAAATATTTTTACCTTCTTCTTTTTTTAGGCTATTGGCGAAATTTACAATATCTTCATTCACAAACTTAACATCACTGTGTCTTCTAATTGAGACCTGGAAAAGACGTAACACTCTTTATTTTTATATGGAAATTGACCTTTTTCGTAATTCATTATCCAGTCATATGTTCTTTTGCCCATAATGATTGTGTCAATTTCTTCATAAAATTCCGAGTAGCCATTATCACCTTCACCCTCTACTTTAAATAACCATTCTAATGAGTCTTCTTTTGTTGCGATGTATCCATCCAAGCTTTGAGCAATAAAGAGTACTATGTTCCGCGGATTCTTCATCATACACCGTCCTAACTATGGAGAAACTTGTCCCATGTTATTTTAATAACAAGACACTTGTTTTAAGCTGCACTTTCATAGAATAAGAATTCAATAAAAAAGGCGGTTATCCTTCCTGGATCAACCCGCCTGTTACATTATAATTTCATATTTTTTAGCTCTTTATCTTTTTTAGACTTTCAGTTTTGACATTACAAAGTGACTTGCCACAGGGACAGACCCCCTGGCTTCTCCCATTGGCTTCATATATATTGATGAAAATTTGTTTCCACTGGCATTATAGATTTGATGAATGCGACATCTTTTTTGTAAACGTCGGGAGCAAAAAACTCCATACCCCAATGTTCGGAATGGAAGATGGTTGTGGTATTATTTATTAGGAAGATAGAGAACCATTTGATCTTCCCCTCTATGTCTATATTGTTATATGATAAATAATTTACAACGTCTGGTGTAATTTTCCCTTTGAATATAGTAAGGTCGTATTCCTTAGTTTTTTCAAACCCTTTAAGCACAGATTGCACTTCCTCCACAATCAATTTCTCTTCATTCCAGCAATGGATTTCTATAGTATCTGAACGTAATAAAAAGTACTTCATTAAAGGAACCCAGTAATCAATTTTTTCATAAACAAATAAACTAAAATACAGCTGGAATTTCATCAAATGCCTCATTTCGTTATTTTTAATGGCTACATCCATGGCTTTACATTAGAAAAATGTCAAGGGTCTTTTCCACTTGGTTCAGGGAGGAGAAGAAGAATGCTTAAGAAAATGAATATATTTTTAATTATTATACTCCTTATTGCATTAACTGGCTGCACCCCAGACAGCACAGCAGATGTTGGTCGGCTTAACATGAATGAGGAACTCGTCAATTCGGCAAGGATTATTCAAGACACAAGTGAAGGAAGTATTCTTGTTGATAGTACTTATTATTCAATCGATAAAGCTGTAATTAGTACGACTTCTGGCAAAAAAATTACTGCCAAAGATCTTCAGCCCGGAAGCCTTATAAATCTAAAAACGACTGGATTTATCATGGCATCCTTCCCTGGTCAAGGAGAAGCTACTAGTGTCATCACCTATGATGACCAGAGAAGCCAGGAAATAAGCGAAGCGGTTCGTTACATCCTCAAACATCAGCCTATGGGAGATATCATTTCGCCTTCTTTACAAAAAATAACTGATGATAAACTAATCATTCATTTCTTTGAATGGACTACCAACGGAAAAAAATACGAAGCTACTCTCAATTTAAAAAATAAGGATCTAAAAGTAGTAGAGATTAAAAATGAGTTTGCCGAGAAGTTAAAAAAAGAACAGGAGGCAATCCTCAAAAATAAAAAAGATTTTATGTACACCGGGTACATCACGAAGGTTTTACCAAATGGATTCCGTATTAACAGAGTCGATTTTACTTTTGACAAGTCAATAACGTTTAAAAACCAAAAAGGAGCAAGTCTAACATTAGAAAACTTTCTGGTCGGAGATTTTGTAACTGCCTACCATGCCAGCTTATCAACAGAGACTTTTCCGTATAAAGGAACACTGTATCAACTTGAACAACTCATGACTAAATCGCCATCTACAGAATGGGTAAAATCCTTAACTGAAAGCGGGAAATTTATTGAACCTGTCATCATGGATACCTGGCAGGAACAAGACGGTACTAAAACAGTTAAGATTATTGATATAAAAAAAACCAGGAAGCTCCTTTACATTGTGAATTACAATCATAAAACTGGAAAACAAACCATTAAAGAGATTCCGAATAAATAGGAAAAAGTGACAGACAAAATTATATGTCTGTCACTTTCTTCTGATTCAGGTTTCGTTAGAATAGCACCTGAATTTTATCTCATTTGTCCAATCGTAATTGAGTTTCCATTGCGGACCAGCGGCTGCTCAACTGCATCAGCTACACGGCCAATTGGCAAATAAAGTTTTCCTTCGAAAACAAAGGATTCTAATGTGGTGAATTGACGGCCGTTAATATAGATTTTCTTTTTATGTGTATCAAAGATAGTCGTTCTATCCTTAGCTACAATTCTGAATTGACCAGATTTATAGGAGTTAGGTGTACCAAACCAATTAGGTATGGTTCTCGCCGGTACATATACTGAACCATTCTTTATAAGCGGGACAACTTTTTCATTTGCTCCAAAATCATATTTTACGTCATCAACATAATAAATGTGTGAATTGACGGTAAGTTTCAAGATCCTTTCATTAGCCGGTTTTGCTTGAGCATCAGGAACTGATAATGAAGACAGTGACAACATCAAAACAAATAAAAACGTTAGAGATTTTTTCATACTTCCTCCTCCTAAAAAAGTTCTTGTACTCACTTTATTAGACGATTAAGAGGTGTAAATGTATCAGTTTTCTTCTTTTTATTTGCAGTAATTAATGTAGCCATATTCAACAGGCTGGCTACTATCATTTAGGTCACAGCATTTTATTAGGCTTCGAATAAACTTGGAATTCATTCTGAGGTGGTCTTCGTAAATCATTGGCCATCTCAGTTCATATATATGGTCTGTTATCTCCCATTTACTAACTGGCTTCCCGCAAGCTAAGTTTCCATCTAGTATGATCAATTTACAGGAGCCCTTATCTGGATATGCTAAAGAATTCCACTAGGGAGAGTACTTCTTTTTTATTAAAAATAAATGTTTCACCGCTTTCGTTAGTAAATCTGGCTGTCTTTCTGTAAGGGTTTAGCCAAAAGTCAAAAACCATATGACTTGTGTCTTCGAAAAAAAGGGTAACTTGTAGATTTGGTTCTTTTCTCGTCTTGGGACCGGAAGAAAACTCAGCATTTTCAAGTATCTCTATAAAAGTACTAACATCTTTCGGATCAACTACCTCAACACTAAGCAGCCCTGCATCGCTTGTTGAAAAAAGTTTCTGCAAACCCCGTCCTGATAGAGATATTTTACTCACTTCGGTTGAGACTTTGAAATATCTTGACTGCTCCTTGATGCCACATCCTAAAAGAAAACCAATAGACAATACTAACAAAACAACTAAAATTAGTTTCTTAAGATTCATGGCTGGCATGTCTCCTTCTCCCTTTTATAATCTAGACGAAAAATTCATCTATTTAGTTACCCTTAAAACAGCAATGAGGCCACAGGGTCAGACCCCCTGGCCCAGTTTGAGGCCATAGTGTAAGACCCCCTGGCCCAGTTTTAAAAGAGCCAAGGGACCTGTCCCCCTGGCTCACAAAAATTATTGATTTTGCCTGATACATACGATCCCGGTATTCATATTCAATGACAATGCTGCCTGCAAAAGCACCTGGAGACAGCTGGGGATACAATACAGCATAAAGTTTATTATCTCTTATTTCGTACTTAATGATGCTGCCAAAGTTTATCCCTGGAAATATGGTATGGGGCAAAAGCTTCAACTTTTTAACATCAATTTGATAAGACTTTTGTCCAATCGTTATCACTGCTTTGTTTTTTGTTAAGCTTGATTTTAAATTATTATTTACAATTGCCATTGGGTTGTCAACCAGTACTTCTCTCAACTGCTGACCATTTACATGAAAGACAGCCACTTCTTGCTCTAAGACACCTGTACCATAACCTTTGGTCAGGATAATAATCAGTTCTTTCTTTTTATCACCATTAATATCATCGTAATGGATTTCAGGGGCGTAAGTGGGATTGGAGACATTTATCCAGAAGGGCCTGGAATACTCACTTCCCTGAAAATTCAACTTAAAGTCGTAAAAAAGACCATTCCTCTCTATGGCATGCAAAGTGATGCTGTCTGATTTGGCGACTATTTTATGTTTTGGTTCTGCAGCTCCAGCTTCATTTGATAAACTCACTAAGAGTATAGACAATAAGAAAAATACTACTCTCTTCAATAGCCCTCACCTCGTTTTTAGCATTCCCAAATTGTGAGCCAAGGGGACAGACCCCGTGGCCCAGCTTCAAAAAAAAGCCAAGGGACCTGTCCCCTTGGCTCTTCATGTTCTCTTAATCATAATGGCCCCCGGCCCATTCCTCTCCTCATCCCAAACCGTCTGAATCTCAAATGTCCCCGGCTCGAAAAACAAATCAAATCTCTGTTTGATATCTTCCTGCATCGGCAGATTTTTCGCATCCTCGATGCTGATCCAATGCAGCTGCCCTTCCAGCGGATTCTCCAGCAGTTCGCCCTCAAAGTCCTTCGTCCAATAATTCATCATCATATACCGTTCATTTTTCACAGGATTCACAAACTCCGAAATCCCCTTAAATACAAGATTGCTCACTTCAAGGCCGGTTTCTTCCCTGACCTCCCGGATTGCTCCATCAGTAAAGCTCTCCGGGAATTCCACTCGCCCGCCCGGCGGAAGAAAGCCCTTAAAGTGGTCATGCTGCCTGTCCAGCAGCAGCACTTTATCTCCATCCTGAATCATCACAACTGTCCAGATTTTATAGGTTATTTGATCCTCCAAAATATCTCCTCATTTCGTGCCAGGGGGTCAGGTCCCCTGGCCCAGCCTCAAAATGAGCCAAGGGACCTGACCCCCTGGTTCATTTTCTGCGGATTAACATGTACACTAAGGTTCCCCCCGCTAGAAATAGACCTGTGCCCAAGAGAACTTTTACATAAGACACTCCAGCTGCAGCTGTATCATAGCTGGTCTCTCTGCTTTCAAGCACTGACCACCAATCATCCTCTGTGGAAAAATAGATGGCCATGAACAGCCATGTAAGAAAGGTGAAAAGAGTAAGTAGAAATACGATGATTTTAGTTCCCAAGGCAACCTCCAAATAAATCAATTATCGGCATTGTACAGCAGGGAAGTTAGAATCCTGCTGGTTAAACAGTTATACAATGAACCCTATTTTCCTCTTAATATCATTTAAAAAAGGTTCACTTGCGGTCCTGGTTTTTACTGCACCTCCTGCAATCAAGCCAGAGGGACAGACCCCATGGCCCATTCCCAAAAAGAGCCAAGGGACCTGTCCCCTTGGCTCCCCTTGGCTCAAAGCCACTTCCGAATATCCATGATAGCCTGCAGATGCATGCCTTCATGGAATATCGTCCGGATCAGCACTTGTTCGATTGTCTGCATTCCCATTTCTGTTGGCGGATATTCTTCTTCAAGGCGGTGGCCATAGGCTTTCCTCAGGCATGTCGGCTGCTGTCTCAGCAGATCCTTAAGTTCATCAAATGAGGGTGTTTCTTCAGTAAAATCAGCAGGTGTTGAGCCATAGCCAAACCAGGTGCGGAATGCTTCCGGCACCGGTGATTTTTCCTTCGTCAGCGCTTCAATCCATAAATATTGGTCCAGATAAATATGCCCCATATTCCATCTGATGTTATTGCGGAATTTATCGGGAACAATCTCTGCCTGACAGGCGGTTATTCCTTCTAACACAAGCAGAATATCTTCCCTATAAGCTTGCAGCTGGGTGAAAAGATTTTCGTGGCGGTCATTCATTTTTTGAACTCCTTCTTATAATGACATCCACCATAAGTTCCACAAAACACGGCGCCAATCCTTCTTGAAAAAAGAGCCAGGGGGACAGACCCCGTGGCCCAGCCGCAAAAAGAGCCAGGGGACCTGTCCCCTTGGCTCTTTATAATGTTTCGGTATTCGATTTTTTCTGCGGTGCAAACCATCCGAGGAGGGCTATTGCGATCAGTATTCCGTAGAAGACCAGTGTCCAGCCTGTGCTGTGCGGAAAGTGGTGGTCTAGGACGCCGATATCTTCATGTGCAAGCGTGATGACAGCAAGCTTGACTCCGACCCACGCTACAATGGCATAGGCGGTTGTTTCAAGTGCCGGTCGTTTCGCAAGCAGCTGCACAAACCAGGTTGCAGCGAATTTAATAAGGACCAAGCCCGCGATTCCGCCAAGGACCACGACAATGAACTGTCCGCCGTCCATGCCGCCGAAATCATCGAGCGGTGAATCCGGCAGTCCCAAAGCAAGTGCAACCGCAGCAAGGATTGAGTCAATTGCAAATGCCAAATCGGCTAATGCAATTTTCCCTACCGTCGGCCAAAATCCCTTGCCGCGGGACTCTTCTTTCAGATCCTCGCGGTTATGTTCGTTGTCTTTCCCAAACTTCGCTTTAATCACATGCTTCAATCCCAGGTAAAGCAGGTAAGCCGCCCCGATTGCCTGTATCTGCCACACGTTGGCAATGAAGGAAATGGCAAAAAGCGCGATAAATCGAAAGGCAAATGCCATAATAATTCCGTAGTTGATAGCTCTTTTCTTCTCTTCCTCAGGCAGATGCTTCGCGATGACAGCCAGTACAAGCGCATTGTCAGCAGAAAGCAAGCCCTCCAATCCAATTAAAATCAGTAATGCCCATGCATATTCAAGCCATATGCCCTCCATAAAAACACTCCTCTCAACAACAATACATTTTTTGTAGATTTCCCTGATAAGGCAGTTTATAACCATTTAATTAAGCATTAATCATTTTCTTTTTGAAATGATCCCCTCAATGTATACAATAACTCCATTTTATAACACATGATGTTGTCTGCAATATTATTTTTTCAAATAGTTTTTTTAATCATAAATCAAAATAATTACGGTTTACATTGACACATTTTTTCGCACATAGTATATTCAGTAAGGTATAAATAGTAACAATTACGATTTATACAATACATAATGATTGGAGCGATATCATTTATGAGCAAAAAGCTTACCAGTTCTATTTTTTTCCTTTTCTTATTAGGCATCATCCTTGCAGGCTGCCAGGAAAAGAGCGATGCACCGGCTAAAGAGGCAGCCCCTGAGGAATCCGCTGAAAATGCCGAGGAATCCACTGAGAGTGCCGAAGAGAGCCATGATCATGAACATGACCATGATGACGAGGAAGATCATGAACACGAGCATGACCACAGCCACGGCTCAGAGGAAGAACAACAAATCTATTCAGGGATATTTGAAGATGACCAAGTCGAAGACCGTCCTTTATCTGACTGGGAAGGAGACTGGCAGTCTGTTTACCCTTATCTGCTGGACGGAACGCTGGATGAGGTTTTTGAACACAAAGCTGAAACAAAAAAGGATAAATCCGCTGAGGAGTACAAAGCTTATTATAAAACTGGTTATGAGACAGACGTTGAACGAATTGTTATCAAGGATAACGAGATGACATTTTACAGAAATGGTGAAGCAAAAACAGGAGAATATGAATATCACGGCTACGAAATCCTGACCTATGAAGCCGGAAACCGGGGCGTCCGTTTTCTATTTGATCTGGCAGGAGAAGAAACAGACGGGCTGCCAAAGCATGTCCAATTCAGCGATCACAGCATCTACCCGACAAAAGCAGACCATTACCACATTTATTTCGGGGATGAAGAACATGCAGAGCTTCTGAAAGAACTGGAGCACTGGCCAACCTATTATTTCTCTGATTTAAGCGGAGAGGAAATAGTGCATGAAATGACTGCTCATTAATAAATTTGAGCTGAGAGAGATATTGCCCTTTTGCAGGTGATATTTGTCTCTCAGCTTTTTTAATCTACATCATTTTTTGGGTAAATTGCTCAGAGTTTAAATCGTTTCACTGCTTTTTAAACCAAGCCCCTTTTATCCTGCCAACAAGCCTGAAGGAAGAGCTTCTATCCTTATAAAATCTCCCTATCACCCGCCCAATAAACGCTCTTTATTCTCTTCCAAATGCTTCATAATTCCTTGAATGCCAGACTCATAGCTTCTCACCGCTTCTTCATTTGGTTCAGAACCACTCTGCAAAAATTGCTTCCATTCTCCTTCTAACTGCTCCAGTGATTTTCCATAGACGGCCTGGATCGTTGTTGCAAGGTCCGGTTCACCATGAATTTCCAGGAATTTTCCCATTCCATATTCATTGATAAGATACCTTGTAAACGAAGCGGATTCGATGTAAGCCAGCCATCTGAGGGAGGATGAGTCTTTATCCAGGTTTGTATAGGAGAAGAATCTAGCAGCAGGGTTTCAAGAGGCAGTATGATGTCTTTAGAGATTAAATCCTTCATGATTTCATGTGTATCTTCCTTATAATTAGGATTCACACTTCTTTCCGAATAGGTTTCCTGCATAAAAATCGCCAAGCCTTCTTGTGTAACTTGTCCTTTTTCATCATTAAAAAGTGCATGGGTCATTTCATGAATGAGCGGATCATTTCCTTCTGAAATATAATAAAGATTGATGGTGCCGCCGTTATGGGAGCTGACCTTTTGCTCATTATGCAGATTCAAATAAATCCTGGAGGGTGGAGAAAGAGAAATCTTTTCTTTTTGCAATGCCGCATAAAAGCCGAGGATTTCTTCTTTGATCTGCTTTAGCGTATCCGTTGAAAACTCTCCTTTATTTTGCATAACAATATCAATTTTCCCATCTTCTGTTTTAAAATTTGTCAATTCATTTTTTGGAGGCTCAGCTCTTTTGGTGACCTCGGCATCCTTGTCAGTATTGGTACAGCCGATAAGAAGCCCCATTAGCAAAATGGCAGCAGAGGCAGCCTTTATCCTTCTGCCCGCCTTCCCCTTCCTATTGTTAATGTCCATCTCCATCAAACACCCCTCTCATCTCCTCAGGCACAATCATCACATCCTGTATTTCATACCGATCATCAGGCGTTAAATGAAGCAGCACCATTTCGCCATTTTCAAATTTTAACAGCTCATAGGTATTGAAGCTTGTACCTGAACTCATCCTTACCTTAATTTGCTGCAGCAGCTCATCAGAGATTTTCGCCTTTCTTCCCTCGGCCATGAGGGTTCTGGCCTGCTGATCATTTTCTGTCCTAACCGCTTCCTTGAACATCACACCAACTTCACCAGCATCTGGTTTGCTCAACTCTTTATAAACAACCAACCCTAATCCTATGTTCAGAAAAATAGATGCAGCAATAAGTATATTCTTGACTCGCATCGATTCACTCCTTACTTAGCCGCATGATTAGTAACCAAACTGGTTCAATATAAATTTCAGCACCGGCAGCAGGATCAGAATCAAAACGCTTTGATAAAAAGAAGTCAAAATATCCTTTTTCCACGTATTCCTTTCAGGATAGCGATTGGCCAAGCGCTGAAACAGAAGCAGCACAAGCCACCAGAAAAATAAAGCGGTCAGCACCGTTTGTATATCACTATAAAACATCCTTGCTCCCCCTTTGCCGACAATTTACTTAATCACATATACGGTTTATAAGGAAAAAAGTTCCTTTTTATTAGTACAAAAAAAGCATTTCCCCATCAAAAGGAAATGCCCATTGCTTCTTTATTCTTTTTTCCGTTCTTTTCCGAAAAAGCCCCAATCCAGGAAGGCATATACGGCCATATATACGGCAGCCTGGATACAATTAGAAAGGAGGTGGACTTCCTTTTCTGTTAGAAAGTCATACAAGCTAAACCAGGCTATCAGGATGATAAGCAATAGGATATAAAAATTCTTCCTGGATTTTCGCAGAAATTTCAGCACTTGCCGCTATTTCGCACCCTCATCAGGCTGATGGATTCCAAAGATATTGCCTTCTGTATCCACATAATATCCCTGCCACGCCATCCCCGGCAGAGCGTATTTCGGCAATGCGACCTTTCCGCCGTATTCAATGATTTTAGCTTCGGTGCTGTCATAATCTTTAACACCTAAAGTACAGGAATAGCCGTTCACTGGCTGACCAGGTTCGGGCGGCGGGCTTTGGCGTTTGATCAAGGCCCCATTGATGCCCATTTCACTGTCTTCACCCGTCACTGCGCCGAAGTAAGGCATCCCGGCATATTCGCTCCAGTCCTGAAACGACCAGCCAAACACATCTCCATAAAACTTTTTCGCACGCTCCATTTCATCCACATGAATTTCGAAATGAATTAGTCTTCCCATGATTACCTCCCGATTTCCAATTATAATTTCTAATACTAACTTCGAGTTATCTTTAGGAATCCCTTCTACAAAAAAACGCCTGCCCCAAAGTTTTTGGAGCAGGCATCTTTTCTATTAGTGGATATCCTTTTTCCTGAAATTTCCGCCCTTTACTTCGGAAACATCATAAACAGTGACAAAGCAATCGGGGTCAATTTCATTGATGATTTCTTTCAGCTTGGTTTCTTCCATGCGGTTGATGACACAGGTGATTTCCCTGAATTTTTCATGGGAAAAGCCTCCGTAGACTTCTTTATAAGTCGCACTTCGGCCCAGACGGTCGCGAATGGTCTCTACCATCAATGCAGGCTGAGTGGTGATGATCTGAAAAGTTTTGGAACCGCTCAGTCCCACCTCAACAATGTGAATGACCTTGGATGCGATAAAGTAAGCAATTGCTGACAGGATTGCCCCCTGCAGGCCAAACACGGTTGAAACGAAGATAAATACAAAGATGTTCAAGAAGAGAATGATATCGCTCGTCCCAAACGGCAATTTCCGGGACAGCAGCACGGCTAGCATATCGATGCCATCCAAAGCACCGCCATTCCGCAGCGCCAGCCCCATGCCAAACCCGAGGATGATCCCCCCAACCACTGTGACCAGCAAGGTATCGCCTTCAATGATTGCCGGGGTATGATGCATCATGCTTGTCCCTATAGCCAGGGAAGCAATCCCGATGATGGAAAGGATCGCAAAGGTTTTTCCGATCTGCTTATATCCCAGCCAGATAAACGGGATGTTCAGGACCGCGATTAAAATCCCTAATGGAAAATCAAATAATTGCGCCCCAACGATACTGAGGCCTGTGACACCTCCATCTGAGACATCGTTCGGAATCAGAACGGTTTCGAGGCCATATGCAGCTATGACTCCCCCGAGGATGACCAGCAGCACCCTCATAGCAAATTTCAGTTTATTCGACTTATGCTTTCTCTTTTCAGTCATAAAATTTCCTGCCTTTACTCTATTTTCATTTTTACAGTGTATCATATTTTAGCCAATCTCTTGCATTTGTTACCTTTTATAAAAGATAAACTCTCAATTGGCCAAGTATGTGATTGGCGTAAAATAAAGAAAAGGAGCCCTCCCTCCGTTTGTTTTTGGCTGGGGCAGGCACCTTTTTTATTTATAAAACACATTTGATGAATCCGTCTGCAATCAAGACTTCTAGACTTTTCGCAACGTATTCTAAAGTTAGAACTGGCAGCAGCATTTCTCTTCCATGGAGAGGTAGAAACTTCTGCGGAAAGACTTGCACTGCTATTTGAGCGTGGAGCTTCTAGCTTAGTTCTTCAATTGTATGGAAATTCATCTTTGTATTTTGCACGGCTGCATTATATAAGCCGGGGAGCAGAGTGCTTTACGAAATTTCCATCCGGCTTCCTGCCACGCTAAAAATCTTCCGCTATTCTCGCTGAGCTGCCGGTACGGGCTGATTCCACAGCAGCTGCAGCAACATTCTGGGTTCGGCAGGCATCAAGATAGTCCGATTTTATTCCTAAGGCGTCCCCTGTCTTAATCGCATGAATAAAAGCTCTTGCTTCAATTATGTATGGGCTTTCTTGATCCTTCCACTCTGTTATTATCCCATTTTCTCTTTTTGTCAGCCTTTCTTGATCAAGCTGGAGAATGCCCCAACCTGCAATGGCATCCGTTCTGGCTTTCACTGCCCAATAATAATAATTACCGTCCCCAAAAAGACAGCACAGGCTGTTACAATCAGCCTCCAGTCGAATCTTTCTTCAGAGGCCAACAGCATCCTGGCCAGGAAAATCGTAATGATCGGCTCAATAGCCGCTATGGTACTGACATACGATACATGAGTATAAAGAAGGGACACGAAAAAAGAGACTTGGGCAAACCCTGTCACAATGCCGGCTGCCACAAAATAGAGATTGATATTTTTAAAGTTCCATGCCAATGTCAGCTTCAGCTGCTTTCTGCCAATTTCCATCAAAATAAACACGAGCAGGGCGAATACGGAGCCTATCAATGATCCTAAGACTGCATCAGAATCATACAGAATTCCTAATTTTCTCAGCCCCTGGCCAATGCCAAAGCAGATGGCCGCAGCAATCGCCAGCATGAACCCCGATTTATCCTCTCGTTCCGCATGGTCCCCTGCTGAGCGGAAGTCAAATCGTGCCTGCAGAAAGAGGAAGGTCAGGATGACGAGGATTCCAGTCCCGGCAAGAAGAGAAATGGTTTCTCCTAGTAAAAGAACGGCCATGATAATGGTGAAAACCGGGGCAGCATTTTTCAGCGCGGCCGCCCTGGAGGAGCCTATTTTTCGAATACCGGCAAACAGAAGAGTCCTGCCTAAAAATACCGTACAAAATCCTGCCAGCATATAAAAAAAGACACCAATCCAGCTAACAGGCGCCATCTCTTTTTCCCCAAAAAGAAACATCGATCCGTATATCCCCGTCACGGTCAGCACACAAATGAACAGAGACAGGAAACTGCCATTATCCTGCGGGGATTTTCTCATCCCAAGCTGGATGAATATATAGTTGAAAGAATAAGCTATGGCACAGAAAATGGCTAAAATAACCCCCACGCTGTTACTTCCCCTTCCCGCATTTAGGCTCTCAATGCTTTCATTGTATTTCGGTTCCCTAAAATGGTTCTGGATTTCTGCTGCCGGCTTACTGGAATCCCAAATGAAAAAGCCTGTCCGCTAAAGGAATAGCAGACAGGCTTTTTAAAATGATTTAGAGGTAAATTAAAATTCAGCATTCCCCGGAGTACGCGGGAATGGGATAACATCACGGATGTTCTTCATGCCTGTGAGGTACATGATCAGGCGCTCAAAGCCGATTCCGTAGCCGGAGTGCTTGGTTTCTCCATACTTGCGGAGCTCAAGATACCACCAGTAGTCCTTCAGGTCCATGCCCATCTCAGTGATTCTTTCTTTAAGGAGCTCTTCCCTCTCCTCACGCTGGCTTCCGCCGATCAGCTCGCCGATTTCAGGGACAAGCAGGTCTGCAGCGGCAACGGTTTTGCCATCATCATTCGCTCTCATATAGAAAGCCTTGATATCTTTTGGATAGTCTGTGACAAAGACAGGACGCTTATAAATGACTTCACTCAGGTAGCGCTCATGCTCTGTCTGCAGGTCTGCACCCCATTCAGGCTGATATTCGAACTTCTCGCCTGACTCTTTAAGCTGCTCGATTGCATCCGTGTAAGTCACGCGTGCATAGTCAGTATTCAGCGCTGTGTTCAGCCTTTCGATAAGAGTCTTATCGATAAAGCTGTTGAAGAATGTGATTTCCTCAGGAGCTTCGTTCAGCACATACTGAATGACATGCTTAATCATCGCTTCTGCCAGGTCAAGGATATCAGGAAGCTCTGCGAATGCCACTTCCGGTTCAACCATCCAGAACTCAGCCGCATGGCGGGTTGTGTTAGAGTTTTCTGCACGGAAAGTCGGCCCGAATGTATACACCTTCTGGAAAGCAAGAGCGAATGCTTCTGCTGATAGCTGCCCGCTGACTGTCAGATTGGCTTCTCCATTGAAGAAGTCCTTGCTGAAATCCACGTCGCCTTCATCCGTTTTAGGAACATTATTCATGTCCATCGTTGTCACACGGAACATCTCGCCGGCACCCTCCGTATCACTGCCTGTGATGACTGGAGTTTGAGCGTAAATAAAGCCTTTTTCCTGGAAGAAGTTATGGATGGCATAAGAAGCCAGAGACCTGATCCGGAAAACAGCTGAATACGTATTCGTGCGCGGACGCAGATGGGCAATCGTCCTCAGGTATTCAAAAGAGTGCTTCTTCTTTTGCAGCGGATAGTCTGAATTTGATTTACCCTCAATCGTAATCTGTTCAGCTTTCATTTCAAATGGCTGCTTCATGTCAGGCGTCAGAACGATGGAACCTTCTATAGAAACAGTAGAGCTGATGGCCGCTTTTGTGATGTCCTTGAAATTCGGCAGCTCGTCTCCGTAAACAACCTGGACATTTTTAAGAAAAGTGCCGTCATTGACTTCAAGGAAGCCGAAAGTCTTTGAATCGCGGGACGTACGGACCCAGCCGGTTATACGCACCTTCTCATTCAAATGGGCTTCAGGATCTCTGTACAGCTCTTTAACAGTTGCTTTAATCATGATTGATCCTCCTAAAAAAATAATGTTCATAAAAAAAAGCCTACGTCCCCCTAAAAGGGACGAAAGGCTTTGCTTCCGCGGTACCACCCACATTGCCGCAATATGCGGCCAGCTTATCAATTCCGGCAGATAACGTCCCGGACACGTCTAAGCCTACTCAGTGAGCCTTTTCGGTTAGAACTCAGAGGTGTTCTTCGCTCATGCATCCTCATCAGGCTCACACCATCCCTGACTCGCTTTAGATTACAGCACCAGCTACTCTTCCTCATCATCGATTTCGTTTGTTTAGTTCAACACCATATATATTAATCGAAGAGCGGGATAGTTTCAACTGGGATATTGGCTGCAGGGCAGATTAATCTCTTCATTAAGCATTATTGCCGAGAGTTTGAGGGGATAAACAGCTTGAGAAGCGGGTTTCTTGGCTTGGTTGGTGGGCCAGGGGGTCAGGTCCCTTGGCTCGGTTTTGGGCCAGGGGTCTGTCCCCTTGGCTCCGTTTTGGGCCAGGGGGTCTGTCCCTTGGCTCGGTTTTGGGCCAGGGGTCTGTCCTTGGCTCCGTTTTGGGCCAGGGGGTCTGTCCCCTTGGCTCCCTTACTCGCGGTAATGGCATGAATGAGCAGGGGCACATAAATTTCCAGAATGCTATAATAATAGAAAAAGCCAAAAGGATGCTCACATTGAAATCTTTAAAAATGAAGGCCTTCACCTGGATTGAATCACTTAGTGACCAATACTCAATTAACAGCTTTACTGGTAATCATGCCGCTTATTTTAAGCTTGATGGATTTGCCGATGAACCAGAGGTTTATATCCGTTTTACCGATGCTGGTCTGGACTTTGGATATGAAGCTGTACAATGGAATGGACCTATTCCGGCTCCGGTGCCTGGCATTTATACAAAACATTCTTTATCCTGGAAGGAAGTTCAATCCTTGAACAGAGAAGAGCAGCAGGACGTGATGCTTGAACTGCTGCTTAAGACTATTAACACCAGAAAAAGGCAATATCGAAAGTGTCAGTTTTGCGGTGAAAAGGTTGCCAAGGAGCATCGGTTTGACAATGATACATGCCATGGCTGCGCATCGCGGCAATTTGGGGTTGTGTACTAGATTCAATGGAGATGTACAATATACTACTTTTACCAAATGATTTGAGGTGCCCCAATGTGGAATCTAACAACTCAAGCAAAAGAAGCATTCTTAAAGCATAACCTCCTCCCCATTCCTGAGACAGACTCTGACTGGGAAAGCACCTTGAGAGAAGCCAAGGAAGAAGGAGAAGATCTCCCTGCCCGCCTGAAAGAGGAACTGGAGGATATAAAAGCTGAGCTGCTGACTGTGCTCCCGAGCCGCTTTGTTCCTTATCTTGAAAATGGAACGCTCAATCAGCCTTCCCTGCCAAAATCGGTCCGGGAGGATTATCTTTAATGGATGCGCAACAGTGACAGGGAGTTTGAACAGGTTTTGGATGCCGCATACGAGCAGACAACACAGGCTGCTGCCCATTTATCACCTGCTGTCCAGGAAGTTTTCACAGATAGCCTCCATGATGCCATCATAGAGCGGATTGAGCGGGAGAATGGCAATCTTCATCTTTATATCAATACAGAGAGCGGTTTTTCCACCAAGCCTTATATTCACATTACTTTCCATGATATCACTGAAGAAGAAGCCGCTGAGCAGCTGCAGACCGGCCAATGGCTGATATACTATGAGCTGCAGAAAACGGCTGCGGGCTTTGCCTTCCGTGTTCTGTTTGAATGCCCGGATGCCCAGTGGACCATTTATATGAAGGATTTGACTGTGCAGTATTTTTATAGGCCGGTGCTTTATACAAGATTAAAAGATGAAGGAAAATTAGAAGATATGCTGCTTGGGGAATATATCGCACAGCTGCCGCAGGGGCAGCGCTATTGGCTGGCTGCGCCTGACTTTATAAGCGAGATTAGCAGCTTGGAGGAACCCGTTCTTCTAGCAGATGGAAAGCTGGAAGTAAACCAAATAAACGCAGTGGTTACAACCTCAAGCGGGCAATACACCTACCCTTTGGAGGAATATAATCCGATCGGCTTCATCTACACTGACATTGATGAAGACCCATACGCACACTTAAAGGAGCCGGTCCCGCCGGAAGAGCTGGAAGCTGCCATTTTCAGCGGGATCCCTGAACAGCAGGTCCGCGCCTGGAATACGATGTATACCAGTCCTGAAGAGCATGCGGAGACGATCAATCTCATCATGGAGAAACTGGAGTTTACCGAAGAAAATGAAATGATGCTGTTCGTTTATGCAAATCATTTTTATAAAGCTGGGGTTTTGACTGAAGATAATAGGAAAAAGTACGGAGAATTGATTGATCATGAATAGGAGCCATGCCCCGCAATATTGGGAGCATGGCTTTTTTTACACCAGCCGGATACCATGCTTCCGCAGCAAATCACTCAAAGCCGGCCGCACATTCCCATTCCGGCCCGCCACCCGTGTTGCCGCTGCCAAAGAATTCAGGACAGCTTCTTCCGTTGCATCGCCTGCCGCCCTGAAGGCCAGATCAATATCTTCTTCATGTATCATAGAAAAGGTCAGGCAATCTGCCGGTTTTTCATGAGGAATTTTCACAGCAGTCGAAAACCCAATGACAACCTCGCCGCTTCCCGTCCCGATGATTGACCCCGTCCGGGACAATCCTGTAACCGTCCTTTTAATAATTCGATTTAGCTGCCTCTCTGACACAGGCAGATCTGTAGCCACAATGATGATAACTGAACCTTTATCCTGCTCCTCCTTAGCTTGGATAGCCTCACTCAGCTCTACCCCGACCGCTTTCCCATTCACCCGCAGATCCTTTAAACCGCCGAAATTCGTCAGCACGAGAACGCCCAATGAATATGTCCCATGGTCCATCTCCATTACCCTTGAAGCTGTCCCGATCCCGCCCTTCAGCGAATAGCAAAGCATGCCGGTCCCTGCTCCAGCAGTGCCTTCTTCCACGTCCGCCGAGGCATTCTGCAGTGCCTGGAAAACATGCTCCCGCTCTATAAACCCAGCCCTGATATCATTCAAAAACATATCATTGCATTCACACACAATCGGATTCACCGTTCCAGTCGTCCGGCCGATTTCGGGATTAGACTCCAGCATATACTGAATCAAAGCATCTGCAGCTGTACCGATGCCGAGCGTATTGGTCAGGATAATGGGGGATTCAAGCGTACCCAGCTCATTGATCTGAATTGTCCCCATACTCTTCCCAAACCCGTTGATCACATGGGTTGCGGCGATCAGCTTTTCTTCAAATAGATTTCCGGGATGCGGCACAATTGCCGTAACCCCGGTTTGTTTGTCAGCTTCGCTCAGCGTGGTATGCCCCACAGTTACGCCTTCCACATCTGTGATGCTATTGCGTGGACCTGTCTGAAGGGTTCCTATTTTTACTCCATAGTCTCTGATTCTTTTTTTGGCGGGCATAGTTATCCTCCATTTTTGCGAAGAAAGGCATCTCTCTCCCATCTGTTAGGATAGATTCAGGCACCTTTTTTCGTTCTTTTATGCTGGTACATATGGTTATCCGCTTCAACAAATAAGCGTTCCATTACGCCTCGGGAATTTTCACTGAACGCAAAGCCTATTGATAGGTTGATTTTGACTTCCTGGCTATTTTCATTATATCTGCTAATCGCTTCAGCTAGCTTTTCGGCCAGTAACTCCACCTGTTCTTTTTCCTTTTTTAAAAGAATGACGGCAAATTCATCTCCTCCAATCCTGGAAACATAAGCATCCTCTGTAAAAAAACGTTCTAATAGATGTGCTGTTTCTTTAATTAGAAAATCCCCTGTTTTGTGTCCATGGTTGTCATTTAAACATTTCAATCCGTCCAAATCACACAAAATGATGGCTGCAGCTATATCCTCACGTTCATTATATTTCTCCATCATTTGCTCGAAGAATTCACGGTTATATATGTCTGTCAACGCATCATGGGCGATTCGATATGTCAATGTCTCCTCCAGCTTTTTTCTCTCATCAATATTCCGCACCACCCCTTGAAGAGCAACCAGCACGCCATTCTCATATATGGGAGACGCATACTCTTCAAACCACCGGTAATGGCCGTCTTTATCCTTCCAGCGCTGAACGATCGCTTGATTGAAATCCACCTGTCCCTGCACCTTTTTTTGCAGAATATCCATATCCTCCGGGTGAATATCCCTGAAGGCAACACCTGCGTCCGAATAGGCATCTACATTAGAACCTGCACCGAAAAAGCATCAGCTGAAGGACCAAGATATTTGAATTGCAGCTCCGGATAGACTTGGCAATAATAAAGGAAATCCTTGGTGTTTTCGATCACATGCATATAACTTTCATGATTTTTAAAAGAGTCCGTTTCTTTCTTTTTCCAACTTCTGAAAAAATAAATTACAATCAATAAAACAGTCAGTGCCCCTAATCCAAAACCTTGTGCAAATTGTATGTTCATCATTGCTGTCCCTCTTCATTTTCCTCGATCCTACAGCATAAAAAATAGACCAACCGAAACCGATTAGCCTATCGTCCATAAAGATGAATCGGTAACTGGCCGACATAGCCCCTTGGCTTTAGCCCCTATAGTCTTGCGCCCTCACCTTTCGATGAATTTGCCTGTATATTTATCTATTTAATTTTAAAGGATAAGCGGCAAGACTTCCAATTTAAACCATGGAGCCACGGGGTCAGGTCCCGTGGCCCATTATCAAAAAGAGCCAAGGGACCTGTCCCCTTGGCTTTTCTAGATTAATAAAGCAAAGACTCCATATCACGCGGATATTCCGTAATCAATCGGCAGCCATCAGATGTGATTAAAACCGTATCGGAATGCCTGAAGCCGCCCACACCAGGAATATAGATTCCCGGTTCAATTGAAAAGGCCATGCCTTCTTCCACAATTTCATGGTGGTCATACCGCAGGAATGGCTGTTCATGCGCTGAGACGCCAATACCATGCCCGGTCCGGTGGATGGCAAATTTTTCGAGCCCTGCCTTTTCAAATACCTGGCGGGCGGCTTTATCTACTTCTGATAATTTGACACCTGGTTTAATAAAATCGATAGCACGCTGCTGTGCCTCCATAGCGGCTTCAAATGCTCTTTGCTGCTCTGCTGTGGGTTTTCCGACGATGACCGTTCTCTCTAATTCCGCGCGGTATCCATTCAGACCAACCTGCCTGCTATGGATGATAACATCCCCTGCTTCAATTTTTCTGGTATTAGAGAACACATGCGGCATAATGCTTCTTGTTAATCCAGAGGGAGACATCACCACTAGATCTAGGACGGCATCAGGGTATTGAGTAGAGGCAGCTTCAAAAACAGCCGTATTTCCCGCTGCGTCGATTTCCATCTCGGTTACTCCTATGCCGATTCTCGTTAATGATTTACTTACCGCAAGATTCACTAATTGCCCTGCCTGTTCAAGCATATGAATCTCTTCCGCATCTTTAACAAACCGCATTTTATAAATAACTGCCCCGATATCCACCACCTGGTAGCCTAGTTCTTGGAGGGATAAAAGAATCTCTCCAGGGATAAACGATAGATCCACACCGATCTTTGCCCCATCAGGACTTTGCTTTGCCAAGACCTGGATATACTCGGCGTGTGTTTTCTCCACTCTTTCAGCATTTGGGTGCTCATAATACACAAGCACATCATCAATGCTTCCGCTTTCTTTTGCATGGGTTTCCTCAAGCCCGGGAACAATCATCGACGATTTTCCATGCTGCAGATGAAAGATAATGGGCCTTGAATAAATTAAAGCTTTAAAACCCGTTAAGTAAAATTGATGATCCGGATTAAAAACAAAAGCAGCAGATATTGAGTGTTCCTCCATATAGTTTCCCAATTTTTTTATCCTTTTGGATGTATCCATGTTTAGCAGCTCCTTTTACAGATTATATTGGCCAGTTTGATTATGGTCGGCTGAAGCATTCTTGTTTTTGGTAAGCAGGCTGACAATGATCAGAGTCAGCACCGATAATGGCAGGGCGAAAAGAACACTATTCCAGCCTAATGGCCTGTCCAGCCCTATCTCCCACAGCATGGTTGCGAAACCGCCGACAACCATGGAACTCAGCACACCTGCTTTTGTGGCGCCTTTCCACATGACGGTCGCAAGGATGGCAGGAGTGAGAGAAGCTCCATACATCGTATAGGAATACATCTGGATAGCTAATACGCTCGGGAAGAACTGGCCTAACACATAAGCAAGGACACCTAATACCACGACAATGATACGGTTCAGCCATAATAATTTGCTTTCTGAGAACTCATTTTTACTAGAACGCTGAATCAGATCACGGATGATATTGCCGGAGGCAGATAACAGATAAGAAGTTGCTGTGGTAATAATAAAAGCAACAGCCGCACATAAAATCAGGAGCCCAATGACCATTGGCACTCCATCGATTGCCAGAGACAAAATAGCCGTGTCAGGCGCAATCTCCGGGAACAGAACAATCGAGGTTGTAGCGAGCATGATGGTCAAACTGATGACGAAAATACAGCCAACAATAAATCCTATCGTCGATTTGCGGGCTACATCCGGATCCTTCGCCGCAGAAAATCGCTGATACATGTTTTGGTCCCCTAATACGAGTAAAAACAGCGGCAGGAAGTAGCCGATCAGCTGCGGAAAAGTTAATCCGCCATTCCAGCTTTTATTCACTTCCGGCAAGGATACCGCCAGACCCTCAAATCCGCCGACGGCATTTAAAGCAAAAGGAAGTCCTATAATAAACCCGAGAATAATCAATACGGCGCTAAGGGCATCCGTATAAGCTACAGAGAACAATCCCCCGCTAACCGTCAAAAAGATGACTAGTGCACATATAATAATGGCGCCAATCTCCAAAGGAATGCCGGTAGTCAGCTGCAGGACATATGCTCCGCCTGTGAACTGATAAGCGGTAATTCCAATAAAAGCGAAAATAATGATAATAGAAGATATATAGAGGGCTCCCTTTCCGAAGCGCCGCTCCAATAATTCCGGCACAGTATAGATTTCAACCTGCCGGATCTTTCCTGCGATAAAATACAAGATGATTGCCCCTACAATCCCGCCGGACAGATTAAAAATAGCGGCAAATGGACCGTATTGATAGATAAAGCTGGCACCGCCCACCACGGTCCCTGATCCAACAAATGTGGCCAGCAGTGTCCCCATCACAACAAATAAAGGCAAGCTCCGTCCTGCAACCATAAAATCATCGCTGTTCTTCACTGAATTCTTGGCAAAATACACACCAATCAAGAGCATTAAAATTAAATAGATAACAACAGCTGCTAAATATATACTCAACCCGCTCACCTCTTATTGTTTAATTAATGAAGACTCCATTTTTCATAACTTTCTTTTCTCCACGCAAGCTGTTTAGATCATCAAGCGGATTCTTATTTACAATTAACAAATCAGCATACTTCCCTGGAGTAATGCTGCCGGTTTGCTCTTCGATTCCGAGACACTCTGCTGCGATGCTGGTTGAAGCTTTTATGACGTCCAGCTGGGACATCCCTGCCTCCTGCATGATCGCCAATTCATCAAAATAGTAAATTGGAGGAGTTAACGGAGAGCCGCAGTCTGTCCCAGTAGCAATTTTCACGCCAATTTGGACGGCCTCTTTTAACATATTAAAATGGGGTTCAACTACTTGTTTCGCCTTTTCCAGTGCATAATCCGGGATATCCGGACTGCTGGTCAGCTGTCTCATTACCTTCATGGTCGGCACTAAAAATGTCCCTTGATTTTTCATAATTTCCAGTGCCTGGCGGTCCGCATAAATGCCATGTTCAATCGTATCAATTCCGACCTCTAAGCAATTCATGATCCCTTCAAGTCCATCTGCATGGGCAGCAACTTTCTTGTTCTTTTTTAAGGCTTCTTCCTTTGCAGCACTTAACTCCTCAATGGTTAATTGAACCGATCCCGGTTCTTCACCTTTGGTATAAATCCCGCCCGTTGCCATTACTTTTACCAGATCCGCACCTTCCTTCAGTACCTTTCTCGTATTCTTGCGGACCTCATCTGCCCCGTCTGATTCATAGCCCAGATAATATACATGTCCGCCTGTCATACAAATCGGTGCGCCAGATGCAATAATAGATGGCCCAGTTAGTAAGCCGGAATCTATCATATTCCTTACATGGAGCACAGTTCTGTCAGGAGAACCTAAATCCCGTACAGTTGTTACGCCTAATTTGAGTGTGTCCAAGGCATGTTTATAGGCTTCCAGAGCGATTCTGTCATTTTCTTCGTTTTTAATAACCGACTGCGGATCGGCGCTGCCATTCCACACTAAATGAACGTGGCAGTCAATAAGCCCCGGGAGTATGTACTTCCCTGAACAGTCAATCACTTCAAACCCATCTGTATTAGACGGCTCGCCTTGATTGACCTCTGTTATCCTGCCGTTTTCGATTTTGACGAATACATTTTCCTTAATCTGATCGCTTGTCCCATCAATAACACTGGCATTTTGCAAAAGCCAATTTCCATCTGCTGTCATGGTTAACCCTCTCCTTTTAATTTGATTATTCAGAATTATAACAATATAGTTAAACCATTACATTGTCATGATCCAACAAAAAAAGAGACATAGATTGTCTCTTATAAACAAATGGTATTAGTCATTGTTTTGTTTAGAATAGTATATAGAAAAGGCCAGTACGAGCAGGGAATAATGAGTTGAGTTTTGGATATCCAGAGGAAGAAGTTCATTGATTTTCTGCAATCTGTACTTCACTGTATTCGGGTGTATGTATAATTCACTGCTTGCCTTCTGCAGGCTGCGGAAATGTTTGAGATAGATATAGAGAGTTTCTGTTAATGAAGCATTTTTCTTTTGATCATACGATAATAAAGGACCAAGTATTTCTTCATCAAAATGGGGGAATAGATGATGGGAATGGAGATTATAGCCTACTTTTTCAATGCCCATCTCATCCCAGAATGACAGCTGTAACTCATGTGTTTTAGAATGGGTCAAAGCTGTAGCTGACTGGCTGTACAGGATTTGGATACTCTCAATAGTGCCGACTGCGCCTAATGCACTTACGCCTATCCGGACATGTGAACAATCCCTGAGAATCTGAGTTAATGTCTCTTTATCAAAATCTGATGCTAAAACAGCCACAATTTTCCCATTATAGATCCATATCCGCGAGTTTGCCTCATTTTCTTTTAATAGCTCTGCAAGCATCTGCAGCTTTGATTGAAGCATTTCCAGGTAATGCGATTGCATCTGAAGAATACATGTGACCCTTTTTAAGTCAATATAGAACTCCGAAGGATCAATTCCTGCAGCCTCGCCTTGAAAAATGCTTTCAAATAACTTTATATCCTTTTTCTTTTGATAGTTTAATAGTGTATTTTTGTTGTAGGCCGCTAAACTTAAAGCGCGCAGGCCATTTTTTATAACCTCTTCCGAGTACCTGTCTGAAATACCCTTTTGGCAAATGATCATATAACCCAGAAAGTTCTGCTTTGAGTACAAAGGATATATTTTAAAATCTACGGCAGTTTTCCCTGCCTGTTTGACGGTGATATTGGTTTCTCGATTTGTAAATCTCACTTTTAATACATTCTCTTTATGCTGGCCGATGATAAGCTCAATCAAATGCCTGATTTCGTTCCTGGTCTGCTCTTTCTTTTTCCAATAGCCAATCAGCTCGAAATAAGGATCCAAGACGCAAACAATATGGTTTATATGCTCTCCTATCACCTTTACAATTGAATTTAAATCTTTCTCTAAAAGCACGATTTCCATAAGTTTTTCATTCAGTTTATATATTTTCGTAACATCTTCATTTTCTCTTTGATTCACTAACTGATTATATTTTTCATAAATAATGAAGTATGGTACATCCTCAGGAATTTCAAAGAGGGGAAGAGAATTTATGTTGCAAAACTCGATAACTTCGAACGGAATCTTCTTCAAAGCAGCGATATGAAAACCAATGGCACTGACTCCGATATTCTGCAGCCACTCCAGATGGCTGACAATTTGCTTTACGTCTTCGAAGGCGTGAAAAGTGGTCATGATAAACCCCTTTTCCTTAATCCGCGACGTTCTTTCAGTAAGCTCTAAATTGCTTAGGTACCCTATCTCCTTATCCGCATTATTCCTGCCGCCAACCAGCATAATATTAGCCTTTTCTAACACATTAGCAAATTCACCCACCGTAATCATATATAACCCCCTTGGATCTTTAGACCATTAGGATCTCTACTTAAATCTCAATGCATGTGAAGAAAAGTGTCTGAAATTATATTTTAGTATTTCTACATTCTCTGGAAGATTACCTCTTTACTTTTAACTCAGGCTGCTTATGTGAGAAAAAATTTTAATAGTACTCCAAGCCACGGGGACAGACCCCGTGGCCCAATATCAAAAAGAGCCAAGGGACCTGTCCCCTTGGCTCACTCCTATGAAAACAGCGCCTTCAGACGAGCCCAAAACCCTTTCGGCTCTTCTTTAGGCTTTTCATTTTCTTTCGTTTCTTCCTGCTTAATGCTTTCTGTCTTTAGCACAAACTGAACAGAGTTGACCTTTTTGTTTTGCGCTGATACGAAGGATACCGGTTTGAAGTCACTCTTGTCATATTCTTCGAGCATGCCTTCAACTTCTTCTTTCATTTGTTCAGGCAGATCCCTGGTTGCTTCATAAAGTTCAGTGGTACCGGTATGAAGGCTGGCTGCGCCGTTGGCGATTTCTCCTGTTCCGTCGGCGACGCCAGCAATGCCGTTATGCAGTTCAGAATAGGAACCTGCCAGCCTGTTCACTCCGCCGGTGTAGTCCACCAATCCCGAGTGAAAGGATTCGTAATTGGCGGCAAGTGCATTAACGCCTGCCTGCAGCTGGGCCATTGCATCGGCAGCATCTGAGCTGTTCAGAGCCTGCGAAAGTCCCGCGGCCATTGCATCCAGATTTTTGGCCATTCCTGTCAGAGAACCACTGACCTGTTGCAATGTCCCGCTGACAGCGGCAAAGCTGCCTTGCCCAGCAGCAAATACTCCCTTTGCATTTTTAGCAGCTGTATAAGTCTCAAGCAATTGCGCGACCACATCCGGATCGGCGCCGCTTTGTATCAGCTGCTCGATCTGTGCGTGGGAAATCTCATGATTCGGGATGTTTTCCATTGCTTCGCTCAAGCTATTGTAAGAGGCACTAAAAGCCTGCTGCAATGCTGCCAGATTCCTGGACACTTCCCGCAGGCCGGCTGCGGATTGGGACAGTCCATCCTGCATCTTTTTCAAATCGCCGAGACCCATATCTCCAGAGCCAGCGCTCAGACTGCTATTCAGCTTTTGCAGAGCCTGCTCGATGCTCTTTGAGCCGCTGACCAGCTTGGAAGAGGAACCATCGAGCGACGCTATGCCATCACGGTACTCCCTGGAGCCATCGCTGAGCTTAGCTGCGCCATTATGCAATTCCGAAGCGCCGTTCTGCAGCTGCCCCACTCCATCATTGACCTCTTTGATCGCTTTTGTCAGTGTATCCATCTCACCTGTCATGTCATCGATGTCAGGTGCATCAATCGGGAGAGAAGACGGAATGGCTGTGATATCAATGCCATCGAGCTCAAAATCCGCCACATCTGCTTCAAGTGTCAGATTTCCCTCTTTTTCCGGCATCACAGTGAATGTGGCCTGCTTATTTTTCCCCGCATTGGCAAGCATCCCGTCCGGAGCCTCGATATTGCTGAATTTCTCCCCATTCAGCGGGAAGGAAATCTGCAGCAGATAGTTCTCGAAAAAGGATGGATCTGCATTATCGTTCCGGGATGTTTGAATCCCAATTTGTACATGGCCGCTTTTTCCAGCCAATTCTTCCGGTGCGGTTTCCTGCCCATCCAATGTATACGTAATGGAAACACTCCATGGCAGGGCTGACTCATTCAAATCACCCTGATAATAAAACTTTCCTTCTTCTTCAGCCGTCACATTCACCGCTGCGTCTGATTTCTCAATCGGCGAGAGATCCGTCAGGTTTTTCAGGTTCGTATAGGGGCCATAATCAGTCACTTCCCCAGGTTCTTCAATATTTAAAATGTTGACCACATAAACTTCCTGATTTTCACCGGCTGGGCTGAGCTTTGCATACACCACTTCATCCTTTGAGGAAAGCTCTCCTGTTTCCTGGGAGACTTTTTCCCCTGACTTGCTGCCCGCTGTATCAGCCGAAACGAGCAGGGCGGGCATCATCATTAGGATGCTGGCAAAGACAGCCAAGAATTTTCTCATTCTCCTCATCATCACTTCTCCTTATAAAAGTTTGCTTTCCATGTTGTTTTCATGATCAGTTTATCGAAGATCAGCAGGCACGCCGGAAGGAAGAACACAACCATGATCAAGGCCAGCAGCGCTCCCCTTCCAAGCAGCAGTCCGATTGAAGCTACGATCGGGTTCGATGACGTAATCCATAAGATAAAGCCTACACTTGATAAAATTGAGGCTGAAATGCCGATCGAGAATATTTTTTCATCCATCGTTTTCTTGACTGCTTCAAGCGCAGACATTTCCTGCCGGTCCTCTTTATAAGCATCTGTCAGCAGGATCGCATAGTCGACAGTCGCTGCCAGCTGGATGATGCTGACGAGCAGATAGCCGACATATACTAATGAAGAATCTGTAAAATAAGGGACCGACAGATTGATCCAGACGGCTGTCTGAATGGTCAGCAGCAGGATCAACGGAATCGAAATCGACTTAAAGGTTACAAACAGTACGAATGCGACGGTCAGGAGAGTCAGCAGATTGACCAGTGTGTTGTCTTTTTTGACCGTGTTTTTGATATCATACAATGTCACGCTTTCCCCGACTGAATAAACCTTGTCCCCATACAGCTTTTCAGCAGTATCCTGGACCCGCTCGATCAGCTTGAATGCCTCATCTCCCTCAGTTTTTGTGTCTGTCTGAAGGATGATCCGGCTGTAATTTTCCGAGTAAAACTGTTCGGTGATGCTGGGGTCGAGATACTCTGGAGGGACAGCCGCACTGACGGTGTTGACATATGCCATGACACTCGTTACATGGTCAAGCTTCTCCAGCTCGCTGGCGAGCTCTTCTTCCTTAGCCGTATCCCCCTTTGGTACAAGCAGGACCATCGGCGTGCTTTCCCCGAATTCTTCTTTAATTTTCGCAAAATCGCTCCCCGCCCTGGTTGTTTCCGGCAGCTCTCCAACTCCATAAGTGAAATTGGTCTTGCTTTGCGCAAGAAAGGCCGGGACAATCAGGATGGCGACAAGCAATAGAACCGGCACCCGGAACTTCAGCACAAAATTCCCCTTGCCGCGGATGTATGGCAGCAATGGCTTATGCTGCGTCTTGTCGATCCATTTATAACAAAGCAATGTCAATGCCGGCAGGAACACCATGACACTGATGAAGCTCAGTAAAATCCCTTTAACCAGGTTGATGCCAAGATCCGACCCGATTTCAAACTCCATGAATGATAGGGCAATGAAACCGAAGAAGGTTGTGGACGCGCTGGCTGCGATTGCCGAAAATGATTTCTTCATCGCCAGCTCCATCGCTTCCCGCGGGTCTCCCACCTTTTTCCGGTAATCGTTAAAGCTGTGCAGGAGGAAAATTGCATAATCCAGCGAGACTGCAAGCTGCAGGATCGGGGCGACCGACTGAGTGACAAAGGAAACCTCACCGAGAAAAATATTCGTCCCCATGTTGATCAGAACCGATACACCGATGGCGGTGAGGAACAGCAGCGGCTCCACCCACGAGGTCGTTGAAACGACTAAAATAATGATGATGATCGGCACCAAAAAGGCGGCCGCATACATCGATTCTGTGCCGGCCATTTTCTGCTGGGTGGCCGTATTCAGCGATTCCCCGGCCATCGCATTGTCTTTGCCGATGAGATCATAAATGCGATCAGTAATCTGGACTTCCTCTCCTTCACGGATGCTGAAAGAGAATAAGGCATAGTCATCTTTGTAATAGTCATCTACCGTATTCGGGTCCGCCATCTCAAGCGGAGCCTTGATGTCGATCACATCATCCAGCCACATGACATCAGATACACCGTCAATCGCGGCCAGCTTTTCTTTGAAATCAAGAGCTTCCTGTATGGTCATGTCCCGCATCATCACCCGGTTCGTCGGGACATTTCCTTCAAATTCCCGCTCCATCACTTCCATGGCTTTCGTCGACTGAGCGTCCTCCGGCAGATATTCCTTCATATCATAGTTCACCGACACAGTGAACTGCGCCAGGGCGCAAAGCACAGTCAAAACCGCGAAAATAATGGCAACGGCTTTTTTATGTTTAAGTATTCGTGCAGCAATATTGATGCGTGTTCACCCTCTCTTGCCCTTTTTTTCTATACACTTTATCATTATATAAACACGGTGTTGCCTATTCAACGAACAGTTCTCTAACTTCCGTGGTATTCCCGACACAATGATCAAAAGTGTTGGAAAACGCAAAAAGAAAGGAAACTGGTTATGACCTTTCCCAAAATGGACAGACGCAAAAAATATACAATAATGGTATTGAAAGACAGCCTCATGAAGCTATTGAAGGACAAGCAAATCTCCTATATCACCGTCAAAGAAATCTGCAGTCTCGCCGACATCAACCGCTCCACATTTTATTCCCACTATACCGATCAATATGACCTCCTGGACACCATCGAAGACGAAATCATCCAGGACATGCAGGGCTATATGAGCCAGTACAACTTCGAAAAAGAAGACCAGGCCCTCCAAATGATCGAAAAACTGCTCGAATACTTCGCCAGCAAACACGAAGTATGCACCACCCTCCTCAACGAAAAAACAAACACAACCTTCGAAACAAAAGTCATCAACTTCGCCCACCAGGTCTTCATGACCAGCTGGCTCGCCGACACAGCGTACGATGAAAACCTTTCTGAATACCTCAGTACCTTCATCATCAGCGGCAGCATTCATGCGATAAAGAAATGGCTTAATAATGGGATGGATCACAGTCCTAGGGAGATGGCGGAGATTATTAATGGGGTGATTAATCGGGGGTTGTTGGGGGTGCGGTGAGGTAGGGGAATGGGTTCCTTGGGCTGGTTTAGGCCAGGGGGTCAGGTCCCTTGGCTCAAAACACCTCAATAAAAAACTCCTTGCTCTCCCCATGAACCAGCCGCTCCAGGACCGCATCCCTCTCTACAAATTCAACTTCATTAATCTCGCTGTCCTCTGCCTTCAAATCAGACCTATCCCCCACATACTCAACAACAAACATCACCGTTTCCTGCCGGCTCCAGCCTGTTTTCTCAGCAAACTCCTTATCAAAATTAAAACAGATCTTTTCCTCTAGCTGCCTTATAATTCGATATTCAGCAGATCCTGTTTCCTCTGCCAGCTCTCTTAATATCGCGTCCTTAAGATTTTCATCGCTATCCTCGACCCCGCCCTTAGGGAAATCCCACTCCCCTTTCATATGTCCTTCCGAAGCTTTTAAAGCACTTCTTTTAACCTTATGAACCAAAAGGTATTCCTCTCCCTGAAATACGATGGCCCCAACAGCATTTCTAATCATTCGGCATTCTCCTTATTTGAGCCAGGGGGACAGACCCCCTGGCCCAGTTTCAAAAAAGAGCCAAGGGGTCTGTCCCCCTGGATCTCTATTCCAACGATATCCTCACAACATCTTCCAAATATTTAGTAGTACTGTACCCATAGATTTCAAGGGCTTGGGGAACTAAATTATCACCTTGTATTTTGACTCTTTCAACGGTAGAGAAATGGCGGAGGTACTCGAGCTTTTCGTATAGAGCAGGTGTGATTTGATGAACATCGTATTTTTTCCCGCTTTTATCGACGTAGACTCCTTCAGACTCCATTTCGATTGAAGTATTTTCGCTTTTCTCCGTTACAATATTGAAGTGAAACGACTCGTAGGCGCGATCTTTAATGTCATGATTGCTTAAGACAACAGTGGTAGGCTTGCCAACCTCTACCTTATCAATGGAAATCCTGCTGCCAGCATAGTTAAAGGTTTGCGGGTACTGCTTGGATGGGTCCAATCTAATTGATTTATAATCATCAAAAGATAAATACAGCCTCTTGAATTTCACCTCAATCTTCCCTGCCTTTTTTTCAAAAAGAGGTTCGAATTGTGCTTGATAACCATGCCATGAACCTAAGGAGGCACCGCCATAAAGATCCGCTTTTAATATTTTATTGTTCACTTCTAAACTGGCAAAATCAATATTATCTATCCTCTTTTTTCCTGACTGTGCATAACCCATGCTATATTGCAGAAGGGTGGCTGTCGGAGTAAGAATCAGTTTTTCCATCCGGACTGGGAGACCCTCAACTTCTATGTCTTTTTCCAGTTCATACTCGGTGGAAGGCTGCTTGACTACAGGAATCTCAAATTCCCACTCACCTCTTGCCTCCTCTAAGCTTCCGCTAAAAGTATCCCGGACAGAGGAGCCGCGGGTTAATTTCATCATCTTTGTAATCTTCAGCTTAATAGTGCCGCTATCTTTTAGCAGCGGCCTCAGACTGATTTTTCCATGATAGATGTTCTGTTCTTCCTTGTTTAAATCCGACTCCAGGTCAGGGGGATTATACGGAGGATACATTTGCTCATTCATGATGGACTGCTCATCCTCCACATAAACGCCATCATCAAAATTAATCATATACTGATTGTTTTTCTTCGTATCTTCGATTTCATAAAAAATCAGCGTCTGAACCTCATCAGCGATCACGCTCTTAATTTTAATCTTCACCCCATTATTTTCTGCTACCAAATTCAGCCTTTCACCCAGTTTCGCCTGCAGAAAAGGACGGAGCTCTGGATTTTCCTCAGATAAGGAATAATAGACTTTTGCGAAAGCCCCTGTAAAGAAACCAGTGCACATGAGTATAGCCAATACACTTGCAGCAATAAATCCGATTCTATTACGTTTGTTGTTCTTTTGCTGCCTCAGGTTTTCAGTCTGGGCAATTCTTTCTTTAATGCTCTCCATAAAGCCGGCCGGAATTTGAAACGCCTCCATGATCTTCGTCAAATGCAGCTGTGCTTCCTGAAAAGAAGCCAGATCCTCCTGACAGTCCGGGCAATGATAAATATGCTTTTCGAAATCAATCTTAAGCGGCCTCTCCATGTTCCGCCCAAGATAATCTAAGTAAAACTTTTGGTACTCCGCACAGCCATTAAAATGCTCCCCATACCTAAGTCCATTTCTGAGCGACTGGATTCCAGAAACCAGCAGCTCCTTTACCTCTTTAACGGAAAGCTGGAGAAGGCTGGCTGTTTCCTCACTGGATAGTCCCTGCAGATAGGTAAAAACAAGCGCTTCCCTCTCTTCTCCTTTTAACTGTTCAAGCGCGTTGAACAGTTCCTCATGCGCATCACTTTCCTCTGAAGCTTCTATACTCCCGCTTGCAGCAAGCTCACGGCATTTATCTATAAAAACCCTTGTTACCCATATATCAAATGTTGTTTTGCTTTTTATTTTCGGAAAATCCTTCCGTGCTTTTAATATAGTCTGGTAGAAAAGCTCTTCCAGCTGCTGCTGATTCCTAAGATAAGACCAGCCTAATATATAAAGAGACCGCTGATGCTTCTCGAACCAACCAACAATCCACAGTAAATCGTTTCTACTAATATCCTCAAGTAAACCAGCATTCACTTTATTTGGGATGATCAACATGTTCCCCCCTCTATTTCCTAATTATACCTGTTAGTGAGCCAGGGGGACAGACCCCCTGGCTCAATCTCAAAAAGAGCCAAGGGGACAGACCCCCTGGCCCAATCTCAAAAAGAGCCAAGGGGACAGACCCCCTGGCCCAATCTCAAAAAGAGCCAAGGGACCTGTCCCCTCGGCTCACACTTCTAATCCAGCCACCCCAAAACCGCCGGCTCCGGAGTGGGTGGAGATCATGCCGCCTGCTTGGATCCACATTACGTTTTTGAATCCAGCTTCTTCGGCGATTTTGTCCATCCGCTTTTTAATTGTTTCATCAAGGCCAATTGAGTAAATGAAGTAAAGCTGCTCTCTGTCAATCTTGTAATCATTCAAATAATCCTGCATCATTTTTTCAGCCACCGTGCTCATTTTTCCGCGGTATTTTTTCGTGGAGACGAGCTTCCCGTCAACCAATTCTATGCAAGGTTTTATTTTTAAAAGTGTTCCGCCAAGGTACGCCATATTGCTTACGCGCCCGCCCGCTCGCAAGAAATCCAGGCTGCCAGGGATGAAAGCCAGCCTGGACTTAGGCACGATGCTTTCTATTTTTTCAACCAGGGCTGCAGGCTCCATGCCAGGTTCCTGTTCCAGCTGTTCTGCTGCGTAGATGACAACGGCAGCCAATCCGCCTGTCACATTTAGGGCATCAATCAGGAATAGATCTTCAAACTCTTCCGCTGCGATTACGGCATTCTGAAAAGAAGAAGAAGCTTTGCTTGTATAGCCAATATGGATAATGACGCAATCCGGATAATCCTCTCTTATCTTCGCAAAAAACTCCTCGTATTCATAAGAGTTCGTTGATGTCGTAGAGGGAATCTTTTTCGTTCGTGCATAATAATCATAAATATCTTCAACCGGCAAATGGCCATCCAAATAATCCTTCCCATCCATTACGATGTGCATCGGAACCACCTGAACGTTATACCTTTCAGTTAAATCAGCCGGCAAATCAGCGCCGCTTTCAGTCGTGAGAATGATCTTTTTCACTTATTTCGCCTCCTAGTTAGAAGCCATGGGGACAGACCCCCTGGCTCAGTCTCAAAACGGGCCAAGGGGTCTGTCCTCATGGCTCATTCCATATTATTAATTGAAAGAATCATATTCTTATAATGCCTTTGTTTCTGGGTCAAGGTTACTTCTGGATCGTCATCTTCTTCTATTAATTCGGTATACTCTACACTCTGCCCGTTTTCCATCGCATTATAGTATTTGCTATATAAGACTGCCAGCCGAGATTCATATTGATATAAGGATTCTGACACAATAAAATCCTGCTGCCTATTTGCCTGATACACAAAAATCTCAGAGTTAAACTCTTCTCTTGTGATATATAGTTCTTTCTTATATTCGAATAAGAAAAAGTTCATTCTCTCCGTATACAAAATCATGCCCTTTCTGATTGCCCTGGTTAACCTATTCATTTCTCGGTCGTATTCAGAAGTGGAGAAAACCATTCCTGTTTTCCCCGCTCTCTTGCAAGTCTTGCAAATATGCTGCCTGTGACCCTTCCCGCTAAACTTTTCCTTAGGCTTATCCATGCCGCATCCTATGCAAAAATGCCCATGCTTTTTCTTCTTTCCCAATTGCTATTGCTCCTTATCTACAATCCTAATACTCCCAATCGAAAAACTTTTCCAACTCGCGTGATTCCCGGCATCCGCTGCACCTCTTCGGAAGTGCAAAACCCTTCTGTTTAAAAAACTGCTGTTCACCGATAGAAAAAGTGAATCTATCTCCGCACTCATAGCACTTTAATAGAAGATCTTGAGGAGCTGAACCTAATAAAGCTTCATCCAGTATCAATTTTCGTTCCTTGGCTGCCTTGCTATCTCCCTGCTTATTCTCTTCCAGCAGATTAATGGTTTCCCTAATTGCGGCGCGGACTTTTTTATATTCGATATTTTCCCATAACCGTAAGTAAGGCATAAATTCTTTGTTTCTGGATTCCTTGATTTTTTCCAGCATCAAAAGAATCATCTCGCGATTTCGATCCTTTAAATACAGCATATCCGGTTCCAGTACTCCCTGGTGGATCCAGTCCTTCCATTCATAGATCAATTCATCGGTCATCTGGTCAGCTTCAATCAGCCAGCCCCTCTCCGTAAACACAATCATCGGGAGTTTCCCCTGATACTCTATATCCAGAAAGTCATGGTCCAGCATCCAGTCAATTTTCCCAATTACTTCTTCCAGCTTTTCTGCCCGGTAATAACCGTAAACAGGGGACTTGTCCAATCCAAGCTTCAGCACCTTTTTCTCTTTTGAACCCTTCAAAATCTTGGCAAGAAGTGTCCTGCCTCCCTGAAGAATGATTTCATCTGCGCCCCTCAAAATAGCTTTTATTTCATCATGAGATAAATCTGGCATATGAGTGACAACTCCTTTTTGAGCCATGGGGACAGACCCCCTGGCCCACTTTCAAAACGAGCCAAGGGACCTGTACCCCTGGTGCAGCCTCACACTATAAAACCTCATCGCCAGCAGGCTGCCTTCCGCCTCGAATACGCCTGCTGCTATCATTTTCTTCAATCGATATTCAAGAAATTCGTCTCCTACATACTGATCCAAACGCCCAAGCACGTCGCCAATCAGCCTTGCTGATTTCATGAAATCCTTTTCCTTTTGCTTGGCATGCAGCTTTTCGGCCCTGCTTTTTATAAATGTATCATAGTAGTCTTCGGGAAAGCTGTGGATCAGTTGGTTTCTCCATACTCTTAAATTTGCCCGATCTTCTGAAAGGATCAGCCACTCTTTTTCCAGATGTTCTCTATCATGGTCTGTTAACCATTTTCCAAATGGGCTTTCCCAGATCAGCTGAAGTGTCTCAGGGGATATTTCCCCTGTGTGCAATGGAGTAAATTTCACTTTTTTGTCTGGAAACATTTCTTCACCCGCTTTTGTTGTGTTGATCGCGGAGATATCTATATTTTTCCCCTTCAAAAGATACACAACAAACTGCAATCCCGTCTGCTCGTGGGCATTATCAGCATGCCAGATAATAATATGAGAGCCATCAGAAATACCCTGTATCTGTCTGATCGTCTTCTCAAACTTATTTCGATATTCGGGATATTCCTCATAATCATCACTGATCAAATCCTTCATCCATTCTATCCTGTTTTCTCTCCCGCTCTCTTCATGCAGCATCCAAACAGGACCAACTGAAAAGATGTCCCTAAAAAACACAACCCTCTCCTGCTCATAAATACCCATATCCCTAAAGGCATTTTTCAAAGATCCAGCAGGGGACTCCCCAAACAAAATATGTATGCGATTCAAACCTCTCTCTTGTCCCATGCTTGACCTCCTTCCCTTAAGCCATGGGGACAGACCCCCTGGCCCAGTCTCAAAACGAGCCAAGGGGTCTGTCCCCATGGCTCACATCACCGTATCTTCTCCAGCTCGTCCAAAAAAGCGGGCTTTCTTTTATTATCTTCTGCCAGCCTTTCAATGATTTCAGCCTGCTCCGGCTTCCCGGCAAGTTTCTTAAAATGAATTAACTTCCGGCAAACCTCCCGATACTGGCTTCGATTGGATGCAGATTTTGCTTCATTATAGATATATACCCTGTAAATCCCGGTAACTTCTTCCTTATAATGGTTTGCGAGCTTTCCGGCATATTTTTCAATATAGCTGGGATTTTTCCGGACAAAGATCATAAGCTCTTCCGTATCATTTTCCTTTTCTATCAATTGAAGCAGCAGGCGTTCACTAAGCCATCTATTATTCCCCTTCAGCTCTTCCTTAAGCTCCTCATAAAACCGTTCATTCTCTTTTCCAAGCTCTTTCAATTCCCCGTACATGCCAAAGTCGCCATCTAAAAACATCTCTCTCGCCAATGATTGCTGCTCTTCTTTCCTTCCGAGGTCTTTATACGCTTTGTAACGGTATTCCTTCCACTTAGTTACCAGTCCAGGATACTCTCTATCCTGGTCCTCTCCATCCAAAGAAACTTCGATGACTTTTTCATAATGACTTTCCACTAGATATTTCTCCAGCAGCTGCTTTCTAAAAGAGGAAAAGTGCAGGTGCTCCTGCATAAACTTCATCGCTTCCTCCGCCGGCCCATACTGATCAAGCAGCTGGTATAATAGCTGAAGCAGGTTTTCCTTCCTGTATTTCGAATACCTATCATCCGGCGCTTCTCTTAGTAGCTGGGACTCAATAATATTTCTTAATTGTTCTCTATAATAATCAGTCGAGGCAAATATCAGACAAATTTGGAGAAGGTCAATCTGGAATTCGTCCCAGCCTTCAAACATGTTACTATTTGCAGCCTTTAATAGCTTGTTGAACACCACTTCTCCCTGGTCACTTCCAGCTGCATCCATGGCGATTTCCTCAATCTTCTCGAGAGTCCCCTTGATTAGAAAACCAACGTCTCCATCTGAATCATCTGTATATTGAAAGGAAGCTATAGCTTCCTCCAGAAGTAACAAAGAAATATCTGCAGCCAGCTCCGGATCACTGACATCACCCGCTTTTTCGAGGACTGTTTCCAGCTCGATCGTAAACCGGCCAGCGTTTCTGGAAGTAATAAACCCGCCCCTGCCTTTATACTCCCTCACAATATCCTTGATCAGCTTTTTGCATGCCTTCAGCTCTTGTTTGCTGCCTCCCTTTACATATTTCAATAAGAGTTTTCTTTCAAGTCCCTCATCATAATAGGCGGCTTCCAGAAGAATTTGAATCAATTCTTCCTTTGATAAATCAGCCAGGACCTCTTCCAGAGCGGGAACTTTCTCAGTTTTTTTCACTGCCCTATTTTCCTGCTTAACTCCATCCAACATTCCCGCCAGCTGGTAAAAAGCTGCAGCCTGGTGCTTACAGATCGGGCCATAATCATAGGGACAATCACATTCGGAATCGGCAATCTCCCCATCTTCCTTAATCTCAACCCAAACCTCATAAAAATCCGTCCCCTCCGCTTGGAAAAAATACTTATTTTCAGCATTGGTTTCTATATGCTCCAGGCGCCCGTCTATATAATAGTCATGTCCTCTGTCGAGAATCGCGGCATCAATTGCACTTTTGAAATTACTTAAGTTCATGTTTCAGCCTCCCTTATGAGCCATGGGGACAGACCCCGTGGCCTATCTCAAAACGAGCCAAGGGGTCTGACCCCGTGGCTCATCTTACCATCACCCTATGACTCCATATTTTCTGTTTCGCTGGTCTCTATCGAATATCCTCCTAATAATCCTCTTTTCTCTTCTTTGAGCCAAGGGGACAGGTCCTCTGGCCCATTTTAAAAAGAGCCAAGGGACCTGTCCCCTTGGCTCATCAGTCACAAAACTCCTCCTTCAACCGTCATAAGAATGAATTTAAAACAGGAGGGATATTTATGACTCAAAATCATTGGGATACTGTCATTATAGGAGGCGGTTTAGCCGGCCTTGTTTCCGCAGCTGTTTTAGGAAAAGCCGGGATGAAGACTCTGCTGCTTGAAAAAGCGAAATCTGCCGGGGGACGCGCGAAAACGGATATCATCAGCGGACAGTATTTTAATATGGGACCGCATGCCCTTTATAAAAATGGCAAGGCTGTACCCATCCTCAAAGAGTTGGGTGTAGAGATCAATGGCAGTGCGCCTAAAATAGGCGGTTTGTTAATGGATGGCCACGAATCTTTTACGGCACCATTTTCACCAACCGGAGTCCTGCAATCAAAGCTTTTAAACTGGAAAGAAAAAATAGAATGGATAGGGATTCTGCGCAGGATTCAGAAGCTGAAGCCAGGCCAATTCAGCAATCTCACCTTCCAGCAGTTCGTGGACGAAACAACACAGACTCCTAAAATCCAGAAGCTTCTTTTTACACTTGGACGTCTTGTGAGCTATTCCCATGCCCCCGAACAAATCAGTGCAAGCGTCATGCTGGCCCACATGCAAATCGGCATGGGCGGTGTGATTTATGTGGATGGCGGGTGGCAATCCATCATTGATCAGCTGTACAACCAAGCCGTGACCAACCATGTACAGATTCAGACCAGTGCAAATGTGAAGCAGCTGACTGCTTTGGACAACGGCCAGTGGCAGATCACAGTATCCAATCAGGAACCGATCTATTGCAGTAACATCATTTATACCGGCCCCCCTCAAGCACTGAATGGTTTGCTCGGCGAATCTGCCAAGCTGCCTTTCAATCACTTTGAACCCATCAAAGCGGCCGCATTGGATGTTGCATTATCCAGGCTTCCCAATCCGGAAAACTTATTTGCCATGGGAATCGATGCACCCTACTATTACTCTGTTCACTCCAACTATGCCCGGCTGTCACAGAAAGGAGAAAGCACCATTCTCCATGTGCTGAAATACCACCATCCCAATGAGTCCATTAATGCTACTGAAGAAAAAAGGAAGCTGGAGAATTTTTTAGAGGTATTACAGCCTGGCTGGCAGAAATATATCATTACGAAGAGATGCCTTCCGCAAATAACGGTTAATGGCCGCTTGCCAAAGGTCAATGACACATCGTTATTTTCCCGCAGTTCCGCCATTCTCCCCGGGCTCTATGCTGCGGGAGATTGGGCTTCGCATTCTTTCATATTGTCAGAGGCTGCGGCAGAAAGCGGACAACAGGCTGCCCTCGAAGTGATAGATAAAGAAATGAGGATAAAGCATGCAAATTAGCAATGAAGATTATGTGCTGTATAAGCCATTATTATTTTCTCTCGGCTACCGCATGACCGGCTCTGTCTCAGAAACAGAAGATCTGATCCAGGAAACCTTCCTGCGGGCCTATCAGCTGCCTGAACTGGAGGTTGAGAACAAAAAGGCTTATTTATGCAGAATGATGACAAACAGCTGCATTGATTTTTTAAGATCCGCCAAGGTAAAAAGAGAACAGTACATCGGCCCTTGGAACCCGGAGCCCCTTCTGCAGCCCGTGGGCCAGCACACCGATCCGTCGGAAATCCTCATGGAAAAGGAGTATTTAAGCATCGCCTATTTACGGATGATGGAGTATCTCACCCCTCATGAACGGGCAGTCCTGCTGCTGCGGGAGGCGTTCGGCTTTTCATATTCGGAGATTAGCAGAATGATTGAAAAAACAGAAGAAAACTGCCGCAAGCTGTTCAGCCGCTCCAAGCAGAAAATGGCCGGAGCGGAAGGAGAAAGCCTGGATTACAAAAAGAATCTCTCATTGATCCAGCGCTTCATCCTCGCATTCCAAACAGAACGTACAGAAGACCTGCTCGAACTCATCTCAGAAAATGTCACACTCTACTCCGACGGCGGCGGAAAAGTCAAAGCAGCCGTACGTCCGATTCTGACCCGCCAGCGGGTATTGGCCTTCTTACAGGGAATTACACGCAATTTATCCAATGAAGTGCAATTTACCCTCACCACCGTCAATGGCCAGCCTGCCATGGTCAACTACATGAACGGCCGCATCCACAGCACCATAAGCTTTTCGATCTTTGACGAATGTATTGCGGAGATTTATATTACTATGAATCCGGAGAAGCTGGGGGGATAGAGCCAGGGGGACAGACCCCTTGGCCCACTTCAAAAGAGCCACGGGACCTGACCCCCTGGCTCAAAATTGAAATGGACTATAAAGGCCAAAAATAATAGCAACAACGAATGAAAGAATAACGACAATAGCCATTTGCTTACCTGTTTTATAAAAGATGATACATAGAACGATGTACATCATTAACTCTTCTACATAAGATACATCCACATAAAATAGACCTATTCCCAGGGCAAGGCTTAATAAAAGTCCCATCGGGAGAGCCGGCAGGACAAAAGCTAGACGTGGGTCATTCTTAGCTATCCAAACAATCATAGCCAAGAAAGGAGATACGATGGCTATACTGCCCCACAGAAGAAAATAACTCGTTAGAAAAAAGCCGAATAAATAGGCAGAATACACATAATAACTTATCAGCATGCCGCTGAAGAACAGGAACGTATTCAGAGCCGCTCGTAACAATGTCTTACTATACGCAGCCAAAATGGTCCCGATCAATACCCAAATGCCGAGCCTCGTAAAAATATCCCCTGAATAGCTTAGGATATAGCGCCCCCAGTGCCCATCAACAGAGACCGTATCTAAATACTTGGCTATTGCCCCCAGAAATATTCCAAAGACGAGACTTAAAACAAATCCTGGTATCTTTCTAATTAACTTAATCATTTGGCACCTCAATGTGGGACAGAGCCCTGTTTTGAACCAGGGGGACAGACCCCGTGGCCCAATCTCAAAAGAGCCAAGGTACCTGTCCCCTTGGCCCAAATTACATTTTCTCCTACAGTAAATATATGGTATTATGATTATATTACCATTAGGAGGATACATCTTGAAGTTTGTAAAGTTAATATTGCTGATAATCGCCATTATATTTTTATTCGGCTGTATAGCCTTGTCCCCAAAAGCATGGATAGGCATCATTATTTTCCTTGCAGGATATTTTTTAAATAGACTCTATCAAAAAGGCAGGATTCAATTTTCCAAATCCAAATATCTAATGGCACTAGGACTAATTTCAGCATTCATCCTGGCAGCCGCTTTCCCATCTGCTACTTTAACTGAAAAGGATAGTGCTGCGGACCTTAAGGTAAGTAAGGTAGCAGCAACAGCTACTGTAGACGATAGTACTGCTGAAAAAGAGGCTGCTGAAAATGCGAAAAAGGAAGAGGAGGCCGCTAAATTAGCTGAACAGAAGAAGCAGGATGAAGCTGAAAAAGCCGCTGAGCAAAAACGTCTTGAAGAAGAGGCAAAAAAGCAGGCTGAACAGCAGAAACTAGCAGAAGAGAAAAAGAAAAAAGAGCAGGAAGCTGCACTTGAGGCAGAGCGTAAAAGAAAAGAACAAGAAGCGGCTTTAGAGGCAGAACGTAAACGCAAGGAGCAAGAAGCCGCATTGGAAGCAGAACGTAAACGCAAAGAACAAGAAGCTGCTGAAGCTGAGGCCGAGCAGACAGCTGTACAAACAGAATCATTCGCGAATTGCACCGAACTAAGAAAAGTATATCCAGATGGAGTAGACTCCAGTCATCCGGCGTATGATTCAAAACATGACCGTGATAATGATAATTGGGCATGTGAGAGAAGCAGATAATCTGCTTCTTTTTTTTGCAAAAAGTGCCGGACTTATATGATAGACAAATCGATCGAGACGGCTGGACATGCATTTCCTTAGTCAAGAAAGTTAATGCTAACATCATAAATAATCAATCGTATAAAACATCAATAACAGCCCCACGATACACATAACCCAAGAGAGGACAGAACCTGAACTTTTTGCAACTTTGACTCGAAGTTTAGCCAAGGCAGTGTTTACCCGCTTTCCAAACACCTTATATCCTAGAAAAATAAACATCGCCGGCAGAATCATAATCATATTATATGCTGCTAAAATGGGGAGCCAATAATAAATCGTTAGATCGCTTGCCGACAATAAGCCAATACCGGCAAAGTAAGGGAATGCGGTGCCTGCCTCAATTAAAAACGTCGTGAGGCCAATAAGGATCATGGAGATGAGACTTTTCGATTTAGGCTCCGGGATACTGTGGTCCTTTTTTTGAGGAATAAAAAAGCTGGCCGCAAATAAGCATATGCCTATGATAAAAACGGCTGTACTAAATAATCTATTTTGAAGAATACTGGTGAATGCTTCAGTCATATATTGTAGCCCTGCCATCAGGATGATGCCTAAAAAGAAATATAGCAGCACCACGGTTGCCAAATAGGTCATTAATCTTGATGTCAGGTGTTCGCTATCTTTTAAGATGAGAAATAGCGTAACACCTATGATGGCCGGGCTTAATGTATCCAGCAGCGCCAGGCCGCCCAGATAAATCAATAGATCTGTCCCCATTTTTCTCCCTCCACTTTGAAAAGTTGTCTTGAAAACTAAGATTTTTTGCCGAGATAATAGGTATATGCCTGTTCCATAAAGACAAGGACCTCTTGGTCGATGGGATAAAGACTGTATTTTTCGGACTCCTCAGGGGACATTCTAATATCCCATAGTTTATTTAAAAATTCTTCTTCGTCCTTAAAATCTTCCTCTTTCTTTTCAACCATTCTCTTAATAATATTGACGACGCGTGTATGTTCATAGCCAAGATGCATGTATTTTTTCAATTGCCCGACCAGAGCGATCCATTCCAAAGAATCCGGGTCAGTACTGGCCATATGCGGAAGTTTTTCCAGCACGTCTGTATCCTTCACCTGAAACTCCCCGCTCTTGTAAGTAAACACAGCTTTGGGATCCCTGGTATATAAACTCATGATTTTTTGTATCCTGAATTCCTCTCCCTCAATGGCAATTCCATTTATTAGCTCCCGTAGATTCAGCTCTATTCCCGAAAGGCGTTCTTTTTCGTCCAACACATATGAAAGCTGCTTCTGTAGGCTGATGGACCAATCCCAATCTTCGGACTCTAACATTTCTTTAATTTCACTCAATTGAAACCCAATGGTTTTTAAAAATTGGATCTGCTGCAGCTTTTTTAATTCGGCATGAGAATATAAACGGTGCCCTCCCTGAGTTTTTGAAGCGGGCTTCAGAAGCTCAATTTTGTCGTAGTATCTTAGTGTCCTGACAGATAATCCACTCATCCTCTTCACTTCATTAATATGGAACAATCTATGACCACTCCCTTATTTCTTATCCGAACTATCGAATAATAGAGTCTTAAACAAATAGCCTATTCCTAAGCCAATCAATACTCCTGGAAAAGCATGATCAAAAAGCAAGCCCACACCAGCTCCAGCAATCACACATGCATAAATAACAACGTCATCTTTCTTCAAATTAAACATTCCCCTTCCACACCCTAAAGTAGAAAATCTAATTATCAGTATATAAGATGACGTTAGGTCACTTTCAACTAATTTATATGTGAAGGTTGAGGTTCGTTGGCCGGGCCGCGGGCCAAGGGGACAGACCCCCTGGCCCACTTCAAAAAAAGAGCCAAGGGGTCTGTCCCCTTGGCTCAAATTCACTCAACCACCGTATAATTACCAATCTCCATATCTATGACATACTCAGGCTTCGGCGGCTTCCCGCCATTCTCTTTAATCTTGTTCTTATGCCCCGCAATATGCTCCGGACTCTTCTCCCATGCCTTCCATGCTTCTTCTGACTCCCAGCGGATGATCATTACCACCTCTTCTTCTCCGCGGCGGGCATTCTTCACCATCAGCTCACGTCCAATGAATCCTTCTCGCTGCTCGATCAGTGAAGGCTCCTCACCCGGCTTCTTCTGAAACCGATCAAGAATCTTATCAGCATTTCCTTCTGTCAATGTCCATTTGCGTATTTGTACAAACATTTAGATCCCTCCAATTAGTAAGCCATAGGGACAGACCCCTTGGCCCAGTTTCAAAAAGAGCCACGGTACCTGTCCCCTTGGCTCACTTTACCCTAGATACCGTCAGCCCGTCCCCAATCGGCACCAGTACAGATTCCAATCTCGGGTGGTCTGCAACAGCTTGGTTGAACTTTTTCATAAATTCGGTATGGCGTGTTGGTTCTCTATCCTCATCAGCCACCGTACCTTTTGCTAGTACATTGTCACAAACAATCAATGCTCCCTTTTCTGCCAGCAGGATGCAATGCTCCAGATAGTTTTCGTAATTCTCTTTATCTGCATCAATGAAGAAAAAATCGAATTTCTTATTATCTCCCACAAGCCGGTCCAGGCTCTCCAAAGCTGGTCCAGTCAAATACGACACCTGACCACCAAAACCTGCTTTTGCCAGATTCCTATGTGCCAATTCTGCATAGCTTTCCACCAGTTCAAGTGAAGTCAATCTTCCTTCGCTGCCGAATCCCCTGGCAAGGCAGATTCCGCTGTACCCTCCAAGCGCTCCTATTTCCAGTACATTCTTGGCAACTGAAATGGAGATAAGCATTGTCAGCAGCTTTCCGGTGGATGGTGAGACAGAGATAGACCGCATCCCATTTTCCACGATGGATGAAAGAACTTCCTCCAGCAGTGCATCCTCCTTATAGAACACCGAATCAATATAATCATTTATCTTCTTCATAAAATCACTCCCCTATGTGCCAGGGACAAATCCCGCGTCATATTCTCAAAAAGAGCAGCGAACCTGTCCCCCTGGCCCTGTCTCAAAAAGAGCCAAGGTAACCGACCCCCTGGCCCTGCCAGGGACAAATCCCGCGTCATAGTCTCATAAAGAGCAGCCAACCTGTCCCCCTGGCCCAGTCTCAAAAAAGAGCCAAGGGAACCGACCCCTTGGCTCACTTTTATTTCAACTCAGCCAATACTTCTTCGATCTTTGAAAGTTCGGACTGGAGTCCGCCGCCGCTCAGGTACCATAGCGGGCCGTCGAGGTATACGATTTTCTTGTTTTTGTAGGCTTCTGTTTTCTTGATGATGGCATTTTCCATATCGGCTTTGATGTTGGAGTCGCCGCCAACGGCTGCTGTGCGGTCGATTACGAATAATACCTGTGGATCAAATTCCAGTAGTGCTTCGAAACCGAAGTTTGATCCGTGGGATGAAGCTTCGATATCTTCTGTTACCGGCTTGAAGCCATATTGATCATAGATGTAGCCGTAACGGGAGTTTGTAGCAAAGCCGGACAATTTCCCTTCGTTATACATGGTCACTAAAGATGTTTCATAGTTTCCAGACAGCGTTTTGACTTCCTCTAAAGCTGTATCGATCTTCGCCATATATTCTTCTGCTTCAGTTTCTTTTCCAAACATTTTCGCTGCCAGGTCAACAGATGACTGGAATGTGCCCCAATAGTCTTCCTGTGAAGTTCCAACAAATACGACCGGTGCAATTTCGCTCAGCTCTTCATAGAATGGTGACTGGCGTCCTGAGATGAAAATGACGTCCGGGTCAAGCTCGGCAACATCTTCAAGTAGCGGCTCTTTTAAACTGCCCACACTTGTATATTCGTCAGAAGTATATTTTTCAAGCTGATCCGGCAAGGAAGAGTCTTTTGCAACCCCTGTGATTCCTTCAACGCCGAGTGCATCCAATGTATCCAGGAAACCGTAATCAAAGACAACGATGTTCTCCGGCATTTTTTCAAATGTTATATCTTCAAAGCTGTACGGTTCAGCGCCCTCTTCCCCTTCGACAGAAGCCACCGTCGGAGATACCGTCATCGGGTAAGCACCATTCTGCTCAGCTGCTGCCCCGGAAGTCTGCTCAGCTGCAGGCTTAACTTCTTTTTCTCCTGAGGCTTCCTCATCGGATCCACATGCTGCAAGCATGAGTGAAGCTGCTAGTAGTGCACTCGCGATTTTCCATTTTTTCATCTGTCGTTCTCCCCTTGCTATGTATTTGGTATTTGATGATGATAATCATTATCACTGATAACAATTCTCATTATAGAGCTGGTAAATCTCAAAGTCAACTAGATTTATAAATAATTTTGATTTTTTGTAAAAAAAAGACAATCACCGCAAGACAGCCTTCTAGTAGACTATTTTGCAGAGACTGCCCAGAAATTTTTCAAGCATGTGAATTAAAATAAACACAAATACGGCATCCATTCTGCTCCTGAATAGGAATGTCCATATCGTAAATTTCCCGCAAAGCGTCAGAGTTAATAATCTCATGGGTCTTCCCGTTTTTCACAAGCTTCCCATTCTTCAAAGCGACAATGCGGTCCGAATACACAGACGCAAAGTTAATATCATGGAGCACAATGACAACCGTTTTTCCAAGCTCATCGACCAGCCTGCGCAAAATTTTCATGATCTGGACAGAGTGCTTCATATCAAGGTTATTGAGCGGCTCATCAAGCAAAATATAATCCGTATCCTGCGCAATGACCATGGCAATGAACGCACGCTGCTTCTGCCCGCCTGACAGTTCATCCAGAAACTGATCCTGCATCTCCATCAGATTCATATACTCAAGCGCCTGCTCAACGAGTTTTTCATCCTCGGCTGTCAGGCGGCCTTTTGAATACGGATAGCGGCCAAACGAAACCAGCTCGCGCACGGTCAAGCGGACATTGATATAATTGGACTGCTTCAAAATGGATACGCGTTTGGCGAACCCATTGGACTTCCATTTTTTAATATTATTTTTATCCAGCAGGACTTCACCTGTATCTGAATCCAATAGACGGCTTACCATCGAAAGAAGCGTCGATTTCCCGGCCCCATTCGGTCCGATGAATGACGTAATCGTCCCCGGCTCGATTGTGACCGACACATCCTCCACAACAGGCTTTTTGCCAAAATGCTTTGTAAGACCCTTGATCTCTATCATCCTGCTGACCTACTTTCTTTTAATAATAAGTAAATGAAGTAAATACCGCCGACAAAATTGATAATCACACTTAATGTGGTGCGCAGTTCAAAGATATGTTCCACAAGGAACTGCCCGCCGACAAGGGCAATGATACTGATCAGGCTGGCACCCAAAATCAGCACTGAATGCTTATAGGTAACCAAAAATTGATAAGACAGATTGGCTACGATCAGGCCAAAGAAGGTAATCGGCCCCACTAATGCGGTCGAAGTGGCAATCAGCACGGACGACAGGATGAGGATATTCATCACCATGCGGTCATAATTGATGCCAAGATTCATCGCATTGTCGCGTCCGAGCGACATCACATCCAGCTGGCCCATGATGCGGAATCCGTAAATGAACGCCACAAGCAGTATGCCTGCCGCAATCATTAATAAATCAGATTTCACATTGGTAAAAGTCGCAAACAAGCGGCTCTGAAGGCTTAAATATTCAACTGGATCGATGATAACCTGCAGGAAAGTCACAAGGCTGCCGAGCAGCGTCCCGATGATCATCCCAATCAACAGAAGCAGATATATAGGATACTTATCAGCTCTGAATAAGAAGCGATAAAGCAGGAGCGCAAACAGGACCATCGCAAAAATCGCTGTGCCGAAATTCAAGTATTTATTCAGCACCCAGACAGACATCGATCCGCCGAAAAAGTAGATCAGGGTCTGCACCACTTCATACATGGAGCCAAGCCCCATCATCGAAGGCGTCAGGATGCGGTTATGGGTGATCGTCTGGAACACGACGGTCGAATAAGCAATCGCGGTTCCGGTTATCACCATGGCAGCTATTTTCATCATCCGCCTTGGGAAGGCGTAGTCGAAGCCGCCTTTAATATCGTAAAAAGCATAGAATAATATACTAATAATGGCCAGCACGGCAAGGAATATCAGCTTCGTACTATTTTTTCGCATATGCTCTCCCCCTAAACAGCATAATTAAGAAGATCGCACTGCCGATGACTGCCACTGTTACATTCACCGGAATCTCGTATGGATGGATCACAATCCGCCCGATGATATCGCAAATGAGCAGGAACACAATCCCCAATAAAGCGGTATGCGGGATGGATTTGCGCAAATTATCGCCCAGATAAAGCGAAACGATATTCGGCACAATCAGCCCAAGGAACGGAATGACACCGACTGTCAGCACGACAGTTGTGGAAATGATGGCAACCAGGATCAGCCCCAGGTTCAGCACAACCTTATAGCTCAAGCCCAGATTCTTCGCAAAATCCTCGCCCATGCCTGCCACCGTGAATTTATTTGCGTAAATATACGCCAGGATCACCGCTGGAACACTTATGTATAAAAGCTCATACCGGCCAGAAATCACTAACGTGAAGCTCCCCATCAGCCAGGAAGAAATATTCTGGAGAAGGTCTGCCTCATAAGCAAAAAACGTCGTGATCGAGGATAAAATATTACCATACATAATCCCGATCAGCGGCACAAAAATAACATCCTTGAATTTCACCCGGTCGAGAATCTGCATGAATACAAATGTCCCCGCCAAAGCAAACGCAAAGCTGAACAGCACCTGCTGCGTATACGTCACATTCGTAAAAAACAGCATCGAGATCAAAATCCCCAGCTTCGCTGCATCCAGCGTACCGGCCGTCGTCGGCGACACAAACTTATTCCGGCTCAAAGACTGCATAATCAAACCCGCAATACTCATCCCCGCCCCAGCCAAAACAATCGCCATCAAACGCGGCACCCGGCTGATCAGGAAAATCTGCGCCTCATCCGACTCCCAATCAAGCAAATCACCTATCCCAATATCAATCGCCCCAATAAAAAGCGACACACCAGACAACACAAAAGCTGCAATTGTCATAACCCATAGTTTCATAGCTAATCCTCTTAATTCTCTGTCTCTATAAACAGTCATTTCAGTTGATAATGATTATCATCCTTAGTTAGTTTTTATTATATGACAAGGATTGGGAAAAATCAAAGGGGAATTTGGCGGAGGTCTGGTCCTCTGGCTCGTTTTGGTGGGCCAGGGGGTCAGGACCTCTGGCTCGTTTTGGGCCAGGGGGTTGAGCAAAGGGGGTGGGCCAAGGGGTCAGGTCCCTTGGCCCACTTTCCCAAATGAGCCACGGGACCTGTCCCTGCGGCTCAGCCTAATCTCTGAATAATGCTTCTCGATACCCCCGTAACTCTCGATATTTGCCGGTCCGAGACTCCTTCTAGTTTTCTTAATTCTCTTAAGATCTTATTTCGCTGCGGTTTATTCATTTGCTGCAGCATACTGGTATGATGAATTCCAATTTCACGTATATAGCTGATCAGTTGTTCATCTGTTTTGCGTGAACGCGGGTTATCCTCCAGGCATTCATCCTGGTTTAGTGTATTCATATATTCTTTGAATAAGGTTATGGATTCGTCTTTGTTTTGGGAGAATAATTTAAGGGCAGCCGCGGTGTTTAATGCGCTTGATGGAGATGTATATTCATTGATACTGGTCCATTTACTGGAGAATGCAGTCCTGGCCAGACCAGCTTTCAGAGGGTTTTGGTGTATATAGCGGATTACTTTGAGGAAATAAGGTGTGGTTTCAACATTTTCACTTCGGAACCGGCCTTGAAACAGATGGCCGCTGCGATCATATTTAGTGTTATACCAATAAACATAGCTTGAGCTGAGGTTTTTGATTATATCTGATAAAGTTATTTCTTTTTCTTTCAGCAGCAGGTGAACGTGGTTATCCATAAGGCAGTAAGCAAAAAGATCGAAATCATATTTCTTCTTATACTTCAATACCGTATAAATAAATCGCCTCCTGTCTTCATCATCTTCAAAAATCGTCTGCTTATTGATCCCCCTTAACATGACGTGATATATTCCGGTCATACTCTTCTTCCTTGCCTGTCTAGGCATTTGGCACCTCCATTCTTTAGCCGCAGGGACCAGCCATTCAGCCATGCAGTCCCTGGCTTTCATAATACCTATTCGACCAGGAGATGAAAACTCCTGCATTTTTGAGCCAGGGGGTCAGGTCCACTGGCCCATTCTTAAAAAGAGCCAAGGGGTCTGTCCCCCTGGCTCACTTCCGATACTTATCCTCAATAACTTCATATCTTTCGTGGTTAATCTTATCCCACTCAGTTTTCTTATAATGAAGCCCTTTTAGTCTACTATTAAGGGAATCAGGATCATATTCCCGAAAATACATCGTTTCTGCCCAAACTTTCATGTCCTCATGTTCAGGATGCTTCTCATCCTGATAAGCTTCTAGAAATTCATAGAATCCATGCATCCCGCCCACATCTTCAGGGGGTGCCGTTTCTGCTCCATCAAGCAGGGTTGGAAAACCAAAGTAGTAGTCATCGACAGTCTGCTCAAGCTTCACGTTGAAACGCCAGCCGTCACCAAAATCATAGGAATATTTGATTTCCTTATATTTTTCCAGATAATCATCGATTTTTAAACCGCTAGGCTTGCGCACTTCAATCTTCAATCTTTCCTGATAATTCTTCTCAAAATCTAACATTTCCACCGGCATTGATTTAAGCCGCTCTGCATACATGGCCTTGTTTTTCTTAAAATGCTGATGCTCAAGATAAGCTTCTTCATTATCTGTAACAATCCTCTGGTCCTCAATCAGGTCAAACTCAAAAAGATGATAACCGTCATAAGGATAACCACTTCGAAAATTGGTCACATTCTGGATGACATCATGGAGCCTCTTATACGTCGCTCCCGCTGGCATGACGACTCTTCTCCATATTAATGGGTTTGACCCTTCTAATTCTATTCTTAGAATATATGATTTCAAGTTATATTCGCCTCCATACTATTGGGTGGTGAGCCAGGGGGACAGGTCCCGTGGCTCATTCTGAAATTATGAGTAGCCGAAACAAACAGTGTTTTCTTTATTATACCCAATAAAGCGGAGCCATAGGGACAGGTCAAGTGGTTCAGTCTTAAAAAGAGCCAAGGGGTCTGTCCCCTCGGCCCAAAAATAAAAGCCCCCCAACCTGCAGGGACTTCTTAATATACAAGAAACGGCTTCATTTCGTCTTCTGTTAAATCTTTTGGCTCTACTCCATGTTCTTTACAGTATTTATCTAACGCTCTTATTTTCACTTTTGGGGATTCGGGGGATGCCGGGAATACAAATACACCATCTGGGAAAGCATTATCAAACTTGTCGATATCTCTGCGCATAATATCACTCCTGGCAATAGTATGCACATCTGGCGTTCTTTTAATCTTTCTCAATTTGAATTTGAGTCCTGCCACCATAATACACCTCCCGGAAAATATTGCTTGACCAGCCTACTAGCTGCAATGTCATCAAACATAATGTATTGCCCAAACGTCTGTCTGGCTCCCATACTCATATAAAATGGATATTTGCTGCTCTTGGATGTAAGTCCTACATACCCATCATACCCTTTATCTATGCTGTACCAACAGGCAAATGCTATGAGAATTCTTGCCCACATTAATATTTGAGCGCTCTTTGTTTAGTACACCCTTTATAAACTTTTTGTATTGCGGAGCAGATTCAATTATATCTACATCTACACAAAGAAAGTCTTCATCAGGATTTTCTTTTAAAGCAATAAGACCTTCTACAAAGTCGGGATTTTTGTTGGTAACTAACCCGAATACCCTAAAACCATGCGATATTGGGTGGAGCCAATTAAATTCCCAGCCATAATCAGAAAGGTACCGGTTACTCTTTATTTCTTCTTTCCCACTTCTCGAAAATAAAAAACAACTGGCTTGTTTGTAGCTGCATCTAATAGCATAGCTAAATCCACTTTCTTTTAATTGTCCTTCTATTTTAAAATAAAATATTATAATTAACTGTGCCTTATTGGAAAATTATTCAAATGTATTCTTATGCTAACAAGAAAGCAGAAGAAAGTAATAGTGTTTTGTTCCTTGCTTTTGTAGCCCAGCCTCAAAAAAGAGCCAAGGTACCCGCCCCCTCGGCCCAAAACCGCCCTCCGCTCAAAAAGAGGATTTCCTCCCCAATACCTCGAAACTATTACCAACAACGAAAGGAGAATCCCAATGAAACCACCTATTGCAAAACGAATCCCCCACCCGCACAACCTGCATGGGGATGTGCGAGAAGATGATTATTATTGGCTGAGGGACCGCAACAATCCGGAGGTCATTACTTATCTCGAGGAAGAAAATCGATATTACGACGAGATCATGAGTCCGTTGGAGGAACAGACTGAACAGCTTTACCAAAGCATGGTTGACCGTGTTCCTGATTCAGAAGTGAAGGTGCCTGTGCAGCATGGACCGTACTTCTACTATTCTTTTTTGGACAAGGACAAGCAGTATCCGATTTATGCACGCAAGAAGGCAGCAAACCGCGAGCAGCTGCCGGAAGCGGCAGAGGAAGTCATACTGGACCTGAACAATTTAGCCGCTGAGGGTGATTATTTAAGTGTAACACTGCAGCGTATAAGCACAGATCATAACCGACTGGCTTATTTGGAGAACCGTGATGGCACTGACCGGTATACCATTTATGTAAAAGATCTGGAGACAGGTGAGCTTCTTCCGGACAAAGTACCGAATGTATTTATACATGGCAGCATGGAGCTGAGTGAGTGCGGAGAGTATATTTTCTACATAACGGTTGATGAAAGTCAGCGGCCATACCAGCTTTGGAGGCATCGCCTTGGAAGTGAAAACAGCAGTGATGAACTGTTATATGAAGAAAAAGACATAACATTCTCTTTGTATGTGTCAAAATCGCAGAGCGGGAAATATATTTTTGCACATTCCAGGTCAAAAACGACGAGCGAGATCCGCCTGTTGGATGCAGCTTCTCCGTTGACTCCTTTACAGCTAGTAGATGAGCGCCGGGAAGGGATAGAGTATAGTGTCGAGCATTGGGAGGATGACCTGCTCATACTGACAAATGAGGATGCGTTGAACTTCCAGCTGCTCCGCTGCCCGGCTGATGACCTTTCTGCACGGATGAAGGTTGTCGGGCATAGCGAGGATCGTTATCTTCAAGCTATGTACCCATATCAGGATACGCTGCTTCTTTTTGGCCGGGAGAACGGACTGACGCAAATTTGGGTACTGCACGATGGTGAGATGGCTCGAATAGAATGGGATGAGCCCCTCTTTACCGTATCCGTTTTGCCCGGTCAAAGCTACGAAACAGCAGAGGCACTTCTCCAATTTGAGTCCTTGGTTACGCCAAAAACAACTTACGGGCTGAATCTTCTTACGGGCGAGAGGAATTGTTTGCAAGTTGCGCCTGTCAGCGGTGAATATGATCCGTCCCTCTTCCAGCAGGAACAGCTGTGGGCGTCTGCCGAGGATGGAGTCCAAGTCCCTCTAAACGTCGTCTATCAGGAAGGTGCGCTGGATAATGGACCTGCACCGTTGATTCTGTATGCATATGGATCTTATGGAGCAAACAGCGATCCTCGTTTTGATCCGTATCGTCTGCCGCTGCTGGAAAAAGGGGTCATCTATGTCACGGCACAAGTGCGCGGCGGATCCGAGATGGGACGGAATTGGTATGAAGACGGAAAGATGCAGAACAAGCGGAACACCTTCACCGACTTCATTGCTGCGGGGAAATTTCTTATTGAAAAGGGCTACACATCCTCAAGCCAAATGGCAGCCTATGGCGGCAGTGCGGGCGGCTTGCTCGTCGGCGCAGTGGCCAATATGGCCGGTGATCTGTTCCAGGTGGCCGTGCCGGCAGTTCCATTCGTCGACGTCGTCACAACCATGCTTGATGCAACCATTCCCCTCACCACCCTGGAGTGGGATGAATGGGGCAATCCTGAAAATAAAGAAGACTATTTCTATATGAAATCTTACAGCCCTTATGACAATGTTGAAGCCAAGAACTACCCGCACATGTATATCACAACCGGTTTGAACGACCCTCGGGTTGCCTACTGGGAACCCGCCAAATGGGCGGCACGCCTAAGAACTTTGAAAACGGATGAAAATACTCTCGTGCTTAAAACCAACATGGGGGCCGGCCACTTCGGCGCTTCAGGACGTTTCAACCATCTCAAGGAAACCGCGGCTTGTTATGCGTTTATTTTGGATAAGATTAGGCCATAGGGACAGGTCCCTTGGCTCAAAATCTAAAAGAGCCAGGGGGTCTGTCCCCTTGGCTCTAAATTGCGGGCCAAGGGGACAGACCCCTCGGCCCACACCTGCAAAGGGGCCAGCCTCAGCCGGCCTGAAACCCCATTCCTTCATTGTAGAGTATTCATCAGCTCATAGAAGTACCCCGGCTCATGCGTCTTATTAAGCTTGAACCATGCCTGCAATGTTTCCGGCCTGCAAACATCGAGCTCCTTCAAGACCTCTGCAGCAAATTCCAAGGGAGCTATGCCTGAAGCGGTAACCAGACTCCCGTCTGCCACTGCGGGCTCGAATTGATACAGCTGTTCCCCGGCATAAAGCGGGCAGACGGCTTTCAAATAGCCTGGATCATTGCTTGTGTGCCTCCTTGTGTCCAGCAGCCCCTTATTTGCCAGGCCCATGGTTGCGCCGCAGATGGCGGCAACAATAGTTCCCCTCTGCAGCCCGTTAGAGGCTTCTTCCAGGATGGACTCGTGAATGGGCTCAAGCCAGGTATCCCCGCCCGGAAGAATCAGGATATCTTGGCTCCCCAAACTGAACTCTTCCATAGATAAATCAGGCTGTATGGCCACCCCTCCCATTGTTTTTACAGGTTTTTTGTCCGCACCTACGGTCATCACCTCTATTGGCGCCACCCCTTTCCTGAAATACCTGCCCGAATTCAGTTCGGCAATCAAATACCCCGCTTCCCAGTCTGACATCGTATTAAAAACATAAAGATAAGCTTTTCTTTTGTGCATCATCAGATCTCCTCTACCAGTCATTAGAGGCCCATTATAAAAAAACTTCACTGACAGCCCGCGCCAGTAAAGTTTCATTTTTGATAGTGATCAGCCAATTCATATAAAACCTGCAGCATTTTCTTCTTCATACTGGCCGGTTCCAGAATTTGAACCGACTTCCCATAAGGCAGGAGCAGATGCGCCACATAGGTATGCAAGGCTTCTTTTTCCAAAAGAAACACAGCCCTTTCTGAAGTGCGCTCTGCCAGATGATGACCTAAAAACCAATGCCGGCATAAGTCATCCAGTGCGCCGGTTCTGCCGCTGACAACAAAAGGCACAAATTCCTGCGTTTGTTCTTTCTCCGGAAGCAGGTTCTTCATAAAAAAACCGCTGGCTGAAAAACCTGCTGGACGGTTAAAGCTGGTTCCGGTTTCAGCCATACCGGCAATCCTATCGACCCTGAAACTGCGGATTTCGTTCCTCAGATGGCAGAATGCCGCCACATACCAGCGGCCGTTCCAATAAATGATTCCATAAGGGTCAATCTTCCTCCGCTTAGGCTGATCTTCACGAACCGTATAATAATCAATTTCCATAGAAACCTGGTTGAAGACCCCATGCTCAAGCTCCCTCAAAATGGCACCCTCAGGCAGACCAGCGGCAGAACCGATCACATCAAGCCCCTCCACACGCCGCCGGACCATGCTTTCCTGCTCAGGCGTTGAGAACATGGACAGCTTTGATGCTGCTTTATCCAATAGCTCCCCTGAAAAATACCCAGCCTCTTTCGCCAAAGCAGCTGCCTGAAGCAAGGCAGTTTGTTCCTCCGCACTAAACAGGAGAGGACTTTCAACGAATTGGTGTAAAAGCGTATATCCGCCATGATGGCCGGCCTCCGCGATAATCGGGACACCGCTGGCACAAAGAGCATCAATATACCGGTAAACCGTTCTAATATTAACCTCCAGCTTTTCAGCCATTTGCTTCGCAGTAGCCTTCCTCCCCGAACTCAGCATCCAGAGAATCTGCATCATCTGATCCATTTTAGCCATCTAATCCACCCTCGTAATTTATAATCACCATTCCTATCATTGCCAATAGCATAACATGGGCCAGGGGGTCAGGTCCCCTGGCCCAAACAAAAAAAAGAGCCAAGGGGTCTGTCCCCTTGGCTCATCGTTTCAACACACTCTTAAAGTGAGTAAACGTATCAAAGCTTGCTTTCCCGTGATAGGCTCCCATGCCGCTCGCGCCTACACCTCCGAATGGCAGGTAATGGGATGTCATGTGGTTGATGGTATCGTTGATGGATCCCCCACCGAAGGAGATTGAGCCCAGAATTTGGTCCTGTACCGATTCGTCATTTGAGAAAAGATAGAGAGCAAGCGGTTTAGGGCGGTTCATGATCGGCTCAATGATCTCGTCCAGGTTATCATAGGTCATAACAGGCAGGATCGGTCCGAAGATTTCATCTTGCATGACGGAATCATCCCATGAAATGTTATCCAGAATGGTCGGCTCAATGATGAGCTCGTCGCGGTTATGCTGACCACCTGCCACAATGCTTCCGTTATCAAGGAAGCCGACAAGGCGATTGAAATGCCGCTCGCTGACAACATGTCCGAAGTTCGGGTTCTCCACGATATTCTCACCGAAAGCCGCTGTGATGACTTCTTTGAACTTGTTCATGAGTTCATCCTTCACACTGCTGTGTACAAGAAGATAATCCGGTGCCACGCATGTTTGGCCGGCATTCGCGAATTTACCGCGCGCAATACGCTGTGCAGCTTCATCCAGGTCAGCATCTTTATGAACGATCGTCGGGCTTTTTCCGCCAAGCTCAAGCGTCGTCGGTGTCAGATGTTTGGCCGCCGCTTCCGCTACGATCTTCCCAACGCCTGTGCTGCCTGTGAAGAAAATATAGTCAAAGTCTTCTTTCAGAAGAGCTGTGCTTGTTTCCACTTCCCCTTCCACCACCCGAAGATATTCTTCAGGGAAGTTGTCATTAATCATTGCAGACAGCAGGGCAGATGTTTTCGGCGTAAGTTCAGATGGCTTTAACACAGCTGTGTTCCCAGCGGCAATCGCACCTACAAGTGGTGTCACGGCTAGCTGGAACGGGTAGTTCCAAGGTGCAATCACCAGTGCGGAACCATATGGCTCAGGCTGAACAAAGCTTCTGGCACCCTCGTGAGAAGCTGGTGTCGGCACTTCCTTCGTTGCTGCCCATTCTTCTAGATTTTCCACCATATAGTCAATCTCGCTGATAACTAGTCCAACTTCAGCTCGCTTCGCTTCAAGCTCGGACTTATTCAAGTCCTGCTTAACAGCATCAAAAATATCCTGTTCGTGCTTTAGCACAAGGGATTTTAATGTATTTAATGTGCGGAGTCGGAATGAAACGCTTTTCGTTTCTCCTGAACGGAAATAGGCGCGTTGTTTATTCAAAAGCTCTTGGTAGTTTTCCATCATGAACACTCCTTTGTATTGTATACTCTAGTGATTTTATAGCTTGGAACCAAAGCTTATGGGAATGATTTCTCCTATTCACATATGGCCTTGCCCATTAAATTAATGCATTTATTGTTGACTCGACATACTATAGTACAGATATTTTTTATAAGCAAGGAACCTGCCCGGGCCAGGGGGTCGGGTCCTCTGGCCCAAACTCAAAAAGAGCCAGGGGGTCTGTCCCCTTGGCTCTCTGCCCTTGGCTCTCCCAGCCACCGGGACAGACCCCCTGGCTCAAAAAACAAAAAAGCCAAGGGACCTGTCCCCTTGGCTCCCTCACCTCTAACTACGCATTAACGCACCGTTAGGCTTGGGCAAATCCTGCTCGATTATTTGATTCATCTTACAAAAATGCTCAAAAAATTGCTGTGCATGCTCCCGTTCTTTTGGGTCACTTTTCAGCGCGACTATATCACGCAAAGTTTGAGCCATCCATGAATTTTCAAAATAGCGGTATTTCCCTGTATTCCATGTCATTTTTTGAGGAGATTTTTCATTCACATAATAATCCCAGAAGGGCATCTGTTCCGATTCCTCTTCTGTAAGCTGGAGTCTGTATGTTGAATGAGCCGGAATATTTCCATCTTCACAAAGCTTGCCAATAAACTTCTCCTTCACCATGTAGACACCTAAGATGCGTCTGTCTTTTTCAGGCTTACTGGGATCTACTGCTGTCAGCAGAACAGCACTATTTTGGTGCAGGCGGCTGGGTTTGTTTGGCTTCCCCTTGTTATTGCCGCTTTTAATAACACCAGAAAAAACCTTCCACTCTGAAAAAGAACGATCCTGTTCTTCTGCATCACACCAAAAAACCATTTGTGATTCCGGATGAAGCTTATGATTTTTCATCAGTTTTTCATATCCCAAGCGGAGTTCCTGACTTTTCCGATATCGATTCTTTTCTTCTTCCTTCTTCCTGTCTTCTTCCCTACGCTCATTTTCCTTATTTTGTATAATCGCATCGAGTGATTTAGAAATCATTTCATCATGCAGTTTCAAGTGCTCTCCAAATACATCAGGGAAAACAAACTTCTTCTTTTCCGATGCGAAATGTATCACTATACTAGTATCATTATGTTCAACTATACTCCCCATACCAAACAGCTTGTGCGTAACCTTCTTATTGATTAGATTCATTATTCTAATCCTCCTTATATTGTAGAAAAACCCAGATGCTGTTTTTCATCCGACTATCTTTCCTAAAAGGCTGCACAATTGTTTAAGTTTCCTTCAGTTTGAAAAGGAAATAAAAAAAGTATCCGAAATTCAATCTGCAAAACAATACAGCGAAATCCCGGATACGATTAAAACATTTGTAAACCTATTATAACATTTATTGGATAAATTAAAAACAAGCCAGGGGGACAGACCCCTCGGCCCAAAAAGCCCCAAGTAAGCCAAGGGGACAGACCCCCCGGCCCAAAAAGTCCTAAGCAAGCCAGGGGGACAGACCCCCCGGCCCAAAAAGTCCTAAGCAAGCCAAGGGGACAGACCCCCCGGCCCAAACTCAAAAAAGAGCCAAGGGACCTGTCCCCCCGGCTCATCACATAAATCCAGAAAACCACAACCCCAACGTAGTCCCTACATAATTCCCTATAATATACCCTAACGTCCCAACCACAAGAATCGGCCCAATCAGATCCTTCCATCCTTTTGCAATAGCCATGGCTGCTGCAGTTGTCGGGCCGCCAACATTCGCATTGCTGGCCAGCAGGATTTCTTCAAGGTTATACTTTAACAACTTGCCAGCAGTCAATGACACGGCCAAGTTCACTACCACAATAATGAATACAAACACCAGCAGCAGCGGCGCATTTTGAACAATCAGCGGAATGGATGCCGGAATGCCAATCACCACAAAAAATAAGTAAATGAGGAAAGTACCAATTTCCTGGCTTCCGTTAATCGACTCAAAATATCTCGGAAACAAGGCAAGTGCCAAGAAAGTTAACGTTGTCAGCATCAAGTAATTGTCACCGAACAATCCATTCAGCAGATTTAAAAAGAAAGAAGTATCCTCCCCGGAAGGTATCAACCCATCCATGAATGCGGCGATTTTAAAAGAAACCACCACAAGAAGGAACGCAGTCCCTACAGACAACGCAATATCCTTCAAAGATATATCCTTTCGCTCCCAAAAGCTTTCCGCAAGTGTCTTCCCTTCTTCTCTGACTCCTCCGCTTTCCACTTTCTCCACGTGCGGTGCCCTAAAGCGCCGTCTAAAAAAGCCCATGGCCGGAATCATCATCAAAACGATAAAGTAAATCGCCATCATCAGGTTGTCTGCGACCACTGCCGAAGAAACCATTTCTCCAGGTGCCTCGAATTTAGCTGCCATGGCTGCAAAGTTCACCCCGCCGCCAATATAGGAGGCACTAAGCATGGCGCCGAGCTTATCCAGGACCGGTATATGATCCTTCAATAAAAAGAAACTGATCATCACTCCTGCAACCGTACCAATCGAACTGATCAGAAAAATAATCAGCAGCCGCCCGCTTTCCTTCCAGATTCTCTTAAAATTCACATGAAACAGCAGCAGCGGAATGGCGAGCGGAATGATAAAAGTCCAGATCGCATCATACACTGGCGACGCTGTCGGAATAATACCGGTATTAGATAGAATAATAGCCCCAATCAGCGCAATGATTGCACCAGAAATCTTCGCCGCCCAGCTGTAGCGCTGCTCCAGAATAATACTCGCCGAAGCCCACACCACAATAATCCCCCACAGCGTCACATAATCATCGGCTTTAATCAAAGTATCCTCCAAAACTTCGCCCCCTTTTCACATTTTTCGACTAAAAATATATTACTATGACAAGCTGAAAATTCAAAATATTTAAGCCGCAGAGTTGGCTTCCCCGGCCGAGCCATGGTGTCTGTCCCCCGGCCGAGCCAGGGGGACAGACACCATGGCCCACTCCGGCCCAAACTCAAAAAGAGCCAAGGGACCTGTCCCCCCGGCTCAAACCACAAAAAAAGCCAAGGGACCTGACCCCTTGGCTCACTTTTCCATCTCCACCGTCTCATTAACTCCTGCTTCTTCTGCATCCTGCCCTGTAATCCGCTTCAGCATGAAGACGGCTTTCTTTGTAAAGCTGCCGCTTTCCCAATATTCGGCTGCTTCTGCCTTTACCTTGATCAGCACGACGCTCGGATCGTCATAAGAAGTTTGCATAATCTTCTCATACATTTTGCTCCACAATTCCTTCTTCTTCCCTATATCCTCAACAATTTCCGCTCTGCCGCGGACAGAAACATAGGATTTGCCTGCATATGCAACATTCACATCTTTGTCATGTAAAATCTCTTCATATTTATCTGTCTCTTTTTTAGTAAAAAACCATAGGTCCCCATCAAACTCGACCTCCTGTGTTTTCATCGGGCGTGAAACGAGCCCTTCCTCAGAGACCGTTGTCAGCATGGCCGTGTCCACGTCTTTGATTAACTCTCTCAGCGTTTCCATTTCTTCTTGTTTTAGCATATTTAACAGTCCTCCATCTTCTCAAAGTTTATAAATATATATTACCCTCCACACAATCTTTTAAAGCATCGGTCTGAAAAGCTAGAAATAATAGCCGGAATTCTATAATATGATTATTGAGACAATTAAAATAATTCAAAGGGGTAAGGGGAGCTATTTCATGACACAGGAAGTAAAAAGCAATTATTATAAAGAATTAATCGATCTCCAGGATGCGGAAGGAGTTGAAGCGCAGCTTCAAGCTTTACTTGAGGTGCCGATCGATTCCGTTTCTGACCTTGAAAATTGGCTGAAGGATGAAAAGGAATTAGGAATTAAAATTGATGAAGCCATGACAGGCCACCAGGTTGATTTTTACCGAAATACCGAAGATGCGGACATTAAGTCGACTTATCTTCACGATCAGCAGGTCATTCAGCCGCTGCTAATGAAATATGAAGCCAAAATGAATGAGAAATTCTGTGAGTCACCTTATGCTGCTCAATTGGATGACAAGCGCTACGGTTTAATGCGCCGTGTCCGTGAGTCCAAGGTTAAACTTTTTAGGGAAGAAAACATTCCATTGATGGTAAAAGAGCAGGAGCTTTCTACAAAGTACAGCGAAATCATAGCAGGGCTGACCGTTGAATGGGATGGCGAGGAAAAGCCTTATCCATTTATCCAGTCCCAGCTCGATAATCTGGACAGAAGCGTGAGGGAAAAAGCTTATTATGCCATGCTGGAAGCCCACCGACAAATCAAGCCAGATATGGACAGCATCATGGACGAACTCGTTCAGCTGCGCCACCAGATCGCTTTAAATGCAGGCTTTGAGAATTACCGCGATTATATGTTTGTGGTAAAAAACCGCGAGTACACGATCCAGGATTGCTATGACTTCCATGAAAATGTTGAGAAGCATATCATCCCTGCCTGGAACCGCCTCGCAGAGGTTTTCAAATCCAAGCTTGGCGTTGATGCCTATCGCCCTTGGGATAACACCGCTAAATTGATGAAAAACCCGCCATATACCGAAGTGTCAGATCTGATGGATGGCGTTTCTGAAATGCTGGGCAAGACGGATCCGTATTTTGCAGACCGTTTCGATTATATGAGAGAAAATGGGCTGCTGGATTTAGGAGACCGGAAAGGCAAAAGCCCAGGCGGTTTCTGCACCACCTTGTCTGTTTCAGGAGATACCTTTGTATTTGCTAACTTCAGTCCATCCTTCTTCTCGCTGATCGCCCTTATCCACGAAATGGGCCATGCAGTGAATGGATACCTCGAGTTTGCTGAGCACGGTCCGCTGGAAGAACACCAGCACCGCATGGAAGTCGCTGAACTCTATTCCCATGGGATGGAACTGCTCTTACTCGACAAGCTCGACCGCTTCTATCCAGAAGAAGAAGACTTCAAGAGCGCCCAGCGTGAAGAACTGAGACGGGCATTCACCATGCTATACGGCCCATTATCAGGCGACCTCTTCCAGCATTGGATGTACACCAATCCAAATCACACCGCCAAAGAGCGCGATGAAAAATACTTCGAAATCGCAAAACGATATGGCCTAAGCCCTGTCGACACATCCGGTCTCGAAGACGTAATGGGCATTTTGTGGGCAGACACCCTGCACTACTTCCAAGTGCCTTTCTATAACATCGAATACTCCATCTCCATGCTTGGGTCTCTGCAAATCCTTGAGAACTATCACAACAACCCAGAGCAAGCCGTGGAATTATTTAAAAAAGGCGCAAGTGCCGACTACAATCAATCCATCGCCGATATCTATAAAGAAACCGGCGTCAGCTTCGACTTTTCCGAATCCGCCGTTAAAAGGATGGGTGAGTTTTTGGAGAAGGTTATTCAGGATATTCACTGAGCCAGGGGGACAGACCCCTTGGTCCAGTTTGAGCCACGGGGACAGACCCCTCGGCCCATTCACAAAAAGAGCCACGGGGTCAGACCCCCTGGCTCTTTTCTACTACGGAGGTAAACATGAAAACTCACTACTATTTAGGCTGGTTTAATAATCATTTTCCAGAGAAGCTGAGCAAGCGGCTTCAGGAGGATATAATTGATAGAAAATCGCTTGTTATGATCAGCTCAAATCCATCTATCTATGAAGAAATGGGCGCTACGGAACGCTCGTGGCTGGACCAGGCCGGCATCGCATTTGATGAATACCACCTGATTAATTACCGTATCCTGAAGGAAGAGGCCCATACTTTAATTAGTAATGCTTCAGTCATTTTCTTGTTAGGCGGAAATACCGTTGAACAAAATAGGTTCCTTGCAGAATATGAGCTGTCGGATCCTATAAAAAAAAGCCGTGCCACTGTTATGGGAGCCAGCGCTGGTGCGATTAATATGTCTGCTAAATGGTTATGTTCAAAAATCCTTGGCTATAACGTCGAAGTCAGCACTCTGTACGACGGAATCGGCCTTGGCGATTTTGCCGTCCTTTCTCATTTTGACCTCGAACATAACCTTGCACTCGTTCAAAATGAACTCTCCCCCTTATCCGAGGAAATGAATATCTATGCTTCAAACAAAGACTGCGCTGTGCGAGTTAAGGGAGACAAAATCGATATTTTAGGCACTGTCTATTTGATTTCCCGGTCAAAGATTGAGAGATTGGATGAGACGCTTTAGCTGCCGTGAGCCATGGGGGCAGATCCGAGCCATGGGGACAGACCCCTTGGCCCAATCTCAAAAAGAGCCAAGGGGTCTGTCCCCATGGTTTTTACAAAAAATGTGGAGTGATTAATATGAGGTTTTTAAGCTTCATTTCATGTTTGCTATGTGTTTCTGTTTTAGCCGGATGTTTTGGAGAAGACTATGATTTTTCCCCGCCAACAGTTTCTCTATTTAATCCTGATGATATTACCCAAGAAACAGCACTTGAAGAAGCGAATGTTGAGTGGGACTTCGACGAACAATACAACAAGAAAACGGATGATGTTCAAGCATTAGCTAAAAAACAAGAAGTGATGCACTTTAATTCAGGACAAAAAGTTCAATACATCCTCGAAGCTGGCCATTTTGATTCTGATGGAGTCAGTGTTTCGGTTTGGAAAAACGACAGTGAGACAAAATTGAAATTAGAAAAAGGGCAATCTTTCTACTTACCTGAAGAAACTGGTGAATATGTGATAGTGTTTGACCTCGACACAGACAAAGGCGATGCCCAATATGTTGGAAATATTGTCGTAGAGTGAGCCACGGGGTCAGGTCCCCTGGCTCACTCACAAAAAGAGCCACGGGGTCTGTCCCCCTGGCTCTCTCCTTAACTTAATAAGGTATTAATCTCCGTACTTGTCTGTCCACTCTTTTAACCACGTTGAATAATCTCCTTTTATTTCCTCACTGGTTTTACCATTCAAAGAATATGGAGCTCCAACTATATCGTTGCTTTTAGAAATCGGAGATGACAAACCTCCAATAACTTCTCCATCTAATAACCAAACTGTTACAGAAGTTTCTCCCCTATTAAATACATCATCTAATGGATGATTTTTAATTGTAAAAAGAATTGCATCTATTTTCTTATTCAGATATTCATCAGGTTCTATACGTTGAACAGACCAAAGTTGTTGGATAGGCATAGTGCGTAATTCTGTTTTAGTAATTTCTAGATCACTCTCACCCTGATATGAAATAACTTCATACTCATTCTGTTCTAGGTAGTCTTTTGCGATTTTGGCATTTTCACTTAGTTGTATTTCTGTTTCACGACAACCCGTGACAATTATAATAAAAGTAAAGATTAGAACTATATACTTGGGCAAAACATCACCCCTTTTCATAATCTTCTACTAAACTGACTGTTAGCTGAATAAGCCTTCCCTTTGAACAATACCACAAAATGTAAATTTTCACTAGGTCTAAATATAACAACAGTTTTCACAAAAAGAGCCACGGGGTCTGTCCCCCTGGCTCCCTACGGTTCAACACCCGGAAAATCAATAATAAATTCCGTCCCCACCCCTTCTTCGCTTTCTACTCTGATTCTCCCTTTAAAGGAATGGATGATCTGGTAGCTGACCATCATCCCGAGTCCTGTCCCTTTTTCCTTAAGAGAATAATAAGGCGATCCAAGGCGCTGGACCTGTTTCGGGTTCATGCCGATTCCCTGGTCCTTGACGGTGAGCCTGATGTGTCCACTGGCGGTATGATGACATGAAAGCGACACGGTCCCGCCATTCGGCATGGACTCCACTGCATTTTTCAAGATATTGAGCAGGGACTGATTCAGCTTCTGGGGATCTGCTTTTATCCAGCAGTCATCCTGAATGTCGGTTTGAAATTCAACCTGCTGATTCACGCTGAAAGTTTGAATCAGCGCTGCTGTACGTTTTAAATGTTCACTGACATTGACGGCTCTATCTGTACTGCCGGAAGGTTTTCCGAAAGTGAGAAAATCGTTGATGATTTCATTGGCCCGGTCTAATTCCTCAATTGAAAGCTTAATGTATTCTCTTTTGGGATAAGGGAGCTCCGGGTCATCAAGGAGCTGCAGGAATCCCCTGGTCACCTGCATAGGATTGCGGATTTCATGGGCAAACACACCGGTGAGTTCACTGATCACCCTGAATTTTTCAGAGTCCTGGACCTTCAGCCTGAGCTGGTGGTTCACACGGATTTTCTCAACTAATACGGTACAGAACCACGTCACGGCAACGGTAAAAAGCAGATGAATACCCTGAACTTTCAACACGTTGGTAGAGAAGCCATTCATGATCCCGGACACCGCCATGCCGCAGAGACAGTAAAAGAACGATAATCCTGTCGAAATGATAATCCTTCGATCTTTATTCACACGTAAAAATAATCGCTGAACCGACAAAATGACGGGGAGCGTAATGATTGACACCATGACAGTCGTCAAAAAACCCATGCTGATTCCGAAAGACAGGCGGTATAGAATGATCAGGGCTGTCAGAAACACACCGGACCATACTCCGAGGTACAACGTTCCAAATAAGAGAGGGATAAACCGGATATCGAGCCGCGCCGCTTCAGCGTATTCCACAGGAAAGGACATGCACAATAAGATAGACACTCCCCACAAAAGTGTCATCAATATCTTAATGGACCGCTCCTCTTTTACCTTCTCCAGAATAAACGTAAAATAACTGAAGATCGGAATAACCATGAGTGTCAACTGCAGCAGGAAATCTTTCACTATACTCATCTGGGCACCATTCGCCTTCTGTTCTATGTACTTATATTTTAGCAAATATTCACACATTTTGGGTATTTTTGTCTTTTTTCGAGCCAGGGGGACAGTCCCCCTGGCTCAGCCTCAAAAAGAGCCAAGGGGTCTGTCCCCTTGGCTCATCAGAAAATTGAAACTATACCCTCAGTAAAACGTAAATAAAGATAATAACATTCTCCGGAGGGTGAATATGGATAATCAGCGGGTTGATGAACTTAACAGTTTCCTTGAAGAAATCGGACAAAAAGCTGATGCAAAAACAGCTGCGAAGCTTGAATTGGATAAATGCAAAAGAATCATACAAAGGCTAAGTTCCTTTTCATCAGATTGTGAAAAATGTGATCAGCTTTTTTTAGAATTAGAAAATCACCTGATCCGTCTTAAAAGCAAAGCAGAACATCTTACAGAAGGTGAGATTAAACATCATAAAAAACTAATTGGCACCATTAGCTCCCATCTGCAGAAACAGCACAAACTGGTAACGCAAGGGTATTATCTGGCATTATATATGTCCATTGGCATAAGTATTGGTACAGCAATTGGCCTTGTTGTTATTGATAATCTGGTACTGGGCCTGCCGCTGGGAATGTGTATGGGTATAGCAATTGGCACAGGGCTGGATGAGGATGCTAAGAAAAAGGGGCTGACCCTTTAAATTCTGAAGGGTTTGCTGCAAAGAAGCCTAATCCTCCTTATCTTTTACCGAGGAATTAGGCAGAGTTTATTCAAAGTCCTACTAACTATATGGATTAATTTCTAATGTTCCTGTAGTGGATAAATCTTGCTATAGCACCCATTTGTTCAATACAATCTTCCACAGATAAAACTAATTACAGAAATACCGTCTCTTTTCAAATAGAACATCTGCCTATTTTGTCAGCTGACCTGCAACATTGGCTCCTAAATCGGAATTCGGAGACATATTTAGTTTAATGACTTGGAAACAATTCAAGTCTATATACTCGATTTCAGTCTGGCTATTATCAAATACACAATCTGAGATAGAAGAAAAAATCCTAAGAAGGACTTTGTATGTGTCCAGTTATGTAAAATAAACATTTCTCCTTTAACAAATAGGGGCTCAAAAACATAAGCAAACAATGCCGACCCCAGCACAGACAGAATAAAATAACTATAATACCTTTTAGAAAGCTGGTAAATAAACATAAATAAAACAGGAATGACTGTAATATCTGCCGGAAACAAAGGAGGGACCATCGGCAACAATTTGTCTGGGTATCCCCATAGGATCAATTCTCCGCCAATGACATCAAAAAGCGAAGCCGCAGCTGCCCAGATGAGTCCATAGCTTAAAATTTCAAATGTTCTCTTTTTATCGCGAAAGCTAAGCCATAATATCCATGGGATAATTGTGGCTGCGAGTAATACCCACCATTTCCAAGTGAATAAATCATCTTGGATCCAATGTTTAAAAGCCACTTCTTTCAATAATTCTCTAGCTTCTTTAACATCTTCATATGATGGTTTCATGCCTTTTCAACCCCTACCCTAAATCTACACTTATCCTTTCCGATACTATATGCTAATATCCATATCCTCTAGGAGCTAATGTATTTTCTTACTCACTAGCCTGTCTCTAAGTTTAGGAAAACATATCGGATACCAGTTATTAAAATCCAATCGGTTAAAGAGGCAATTAAGCCACAGGGTCAGACCCCTTGGCCCGTTATAAAAAAGAGCCAAGGGACCTGTCCCCCTGGCTCTTCTCGAGGTTGCAACATTCCCACCCACTTTCTAGGGAATGGTTGATTGATAATGGGTTCCCGATATGTTTATAAGGAAGAGTAAATCATAGGAAAGCAGCTTCAGGAATAAGAGTGTCTCTACTTTTGTAATATTTGTCTCTCACCGAGGGTGTTTAGAGCTGCAGGAAAAAGCAAAAAGAGCCAAGGGGTCTGTCCCCCTGGCTTCAAAAAAGAGCCAAGGGGACAGACCCCCTGGCTACATTAAGCATTAGGGAAAAGGCGCTGAAGGGATGCTTTCATCTCTGGCTTCACATTGATTTTTGGCCGGGCGGCCTTCGCCATTTCTTCTGCTTCCCCGATCGTCTTTGCTTTCCCCAAAGAGAGTAATGTACCGATCGCAACGGTTCCTGTACGATTGCTTCCGCCTGCACAGTGGAAGTATACTTTTTCCCCTCTATTATAGGCATTTACCACATGCTCCACAGACTGTTTAATTGATTCATCCTGCTGCTCAGCATCATCTACAATCGGGCTGTGAATCCGCTCATAGTCCGCTTCTGGAGCCTCTGCCCGAAGATCGAAAATCACATCTGCTTTTTCATTTTTCATCATTTCTTCTACATCATCTGCTCCGCCAATGTAAATGCGATCTTTTATTAGTTCATGATAATTTTTTGTCATGCTGTTCCCGCCTTTTATAATGATTTGCTCCAATCATGTGTTGCCGTTCCTTCCAGATATCGTTCGGCATCAAGTGCTGCCATGCATCCTGTCCCTGCAGCTGTAATTGCCTGGCGATATCTCTTGTCCTGTACATCCCCGCAGGCAAAAATGCCAGGGATATTGGTTTCTGCCGTACCAGGGATAACATTAATATAGCCTGTTTCGTCTGTTTCGATTTGCCCGTTGAGAAATGCTGTGTTTGGTGTATGTCCAATCGCCACGAAGATTCCGTCTGTTTCAATTACTTCTTCTTTACCCGTCTCATTGTTGCGGACTTTTAAGCCTGTTACTTTCATTCCATCTGATACCGCTTCAATCGGTGTGTTGTTAAGCGCCCAGGATATTTTTGGATTCTCTTTCGCGCGGTCCTGCATAATTTTTGAGGCCCTGAGTTCGTCACGCCGGTGAACAATGGTCACTTCGGAAGCAAATTTCGTTAGGAAGCTTGCTTCTTCCATAGCCGAATCTCCGCCTCCAACAATTATTACTTTCTTGCCGCGATAGAAGAATCCGTCACAAGTAGCACATGTGCTGACTCCCCGTCCGATATTTTCTAATTCACCAGGAATACCCAGAAGCTTGGCAGATGCACCGGTTGAAAGAATCAGCGCTTCTGTCTTTATTTCTCCCAAACCGCTCACATTTAGTATAAATGGCTTTTGCGAGAGGTCGGTTTCAGTAACCCATCCCCTTTTAAACCTGGCTCCAAATCTTTCTGCCTGTTTTCTCATATTGTCCATTAATTGCGGGCCCATTACTCCACCTGCAAACCCCGGAAAATTTTCCACTTCGGTTGTTAATGTCAATTGGCCTCCTGGCTGTGTGCCTTCAATTACCAGCGGCTCCATATTTGCACGAGCTAAATAGATAGCAGCTGTCAATCCAGCTGGACCGGTCCCTAAAATAACGACTTTTTCCATCCTAATCCCTCCATTAGTGGTTGATGAACTTCTTTAATTCCTGATATCCAGTGCCTGCTTCTCCCTGAACCGGTACAATGGCGCATTTCTCGCTCAGCTCATCTGCCACCTTTTCAATCCAGCTGAATTCGGCACCTGACCTTCCGTTTAGAACAGGATCCTTTGTTTCTGTCGCATACAGACTTTGGTTAATCACCCACCACTCAGGTGTGATATCTGCACGCTTCAAGTCTTCCTGCAGTCTGCCAGCTTCCAGCACAGGAGTGGCCTCAGCCAAGGTCACAATGACGACACCCGTCTCCTTTGGGTTTCTTAACCTTGGAAGAAGCATTTGGACACTTTCAGGTATATCACCCGCAGAGCGTGCAAGTTCTTTATGAAACGACTGTGCTGCGTCCAACAGCAGAAGGGTATGTCCTGATGGAGCAGTATCAATGACCACTACTTCATTCTCCGATTTTGCTACAACTTCTGCGAATGCTCTGAATACGGCAATTTCTTCAGTACATGGGGAATTTAAGTCCTCTTCTATAAAAGCAAGAGACTCATCATCCAAATCATCCCTTACATTGGACAGTACCTGGGATTTATAGGCCTCAACTTCTTTTTTCGGATCAATCCGGCTGATAGTCAATTTTTGATTCAACTGGCTGTTTTGAAAAACAAATTCAAGATGCGCAGCAGGATCAGTGGTGGTCAAATGCACATGATGACCTTTTTCCACTAACCCAACTGCAATGGCAGATGCCATTGTGGTTTTGCCAACTCCGCCCTTGCCCATGGTGAAAATGACCCGGGTGCCCCTTGTAGAAAAGTCTTTAATGACCTCACTTAATCCAGGCAAATTGAAGAACTTTTGATCAATAGCCAATTCTGTCTGCGGAAGAGTAAACTGCTTAAATAGGTAGCGCAGATTGTTAAGCCCTGTAAGGGAATATGATACAAACGGAATAGAATAAGCAGCCACTTGCTTCAATTCATCCGGCATCCTTTTTAATGCACTCCGCTGACGCTGGAAAAATGATGCTGAAACCTCATCATCAGGAATATGCGACTGCATGAACCCATTGATAATCAGACTTTGGTTCTTGATCCCAATCTCTTTTAATTCCTTGGAAGCACGGCTCGCTTCCAGCAAAGATGATTCATCCGGTCTTGACACCAGAATCAGTGTGGTGAGGCCGGGATTGGCCAGTGCTTCCATGGTTACGGAGTAAATCTGCTTCTTCTCCGCGAGTCCAGATAAAGGACCCAGACATGAGGCACCATGTGTACTTTCCTCCAAAAAGCCGCTCCAGGCTGTTGGCAGCTGAAGCAGGCGAAGGGTATGCCCTGTTGGTGCTGTATCAAAAATGATGTGGTCGTAAGCTTCTACAACTGAAGCATCCGAAAGCAAGCTGGTGAATTCATCAAACGCGGCAATCTCGACTGTACAGGCACCTGACATCTGTTCTTCCATTGTATTTACGACTGAATCCGGAAGCTTGCCGCGATAAGGCCCGATTGTTTTTTCGCGATAGGCACGTGCAGCCTCCTCCGGGTCAAGATTACATGCTGAAAGATTGGAAACTCCGGGAATGGGCATGGGTGTATTTGTTAAAGCAACCTCTAACACATCCTGCAAATTCGATGCAGGATCTGTACTGACGAGCAGGACCTTTTCTCCTTCATCAGCCAGCTTGACAGCAGAAGCGCAAGCGGCTGAGGTTTTGCCCACCCCGCCTTTACCTGTAAAGAAAAGGAATTTAGTGTTCGCAACTGCTCTTGCATCAAATGGTTGAAACATGCTTATTCCTCCTTCCTATTTCAGGTCGATCTTGAATTTAACGCTGGGCTTTTTCTCAGCCAGTGAGTCAGCATCCACTCCGAACCATTGAGACAATTCTTCGTTAGAGGGGTATCTGCCCGCCTTGGCAACTGATCCGTCCACCAGCGTGACCGGCAGGGCTTCTGGCCCCTTTTCATGAAGAACCTTGCAGATTTCTTTATTGTCCGCAAACACAGCAGGTTCATTTGCCAAATTATATCGTTTAATGTCAAACCCTTTTTTTCCAGCAAAAATACGGCGGAAGCCATTCTGGTCAGTTCCGGATCCACACTCGGTCCGCACACCCCGGTAGGGCAGCATAGAGCCGGATCAAAAATTTCCACTTTTGTCATGAGACTCTCTCCTTTAAAATGAAATAAGCATATGCTTATATGAAAGGCAAAAAGCTAGCCAAGAGAGTAATTTCTCTTGGCTATTTTCTTTTACTTGCCAGTTTCGGCAAACGTTTTGATGCGGTCGCCGATTTCGTCGCGTACACGCTGGAAGAAGGCCCATTTTTCTTCTTCTGTTCCTTCCGCTTTGGCTGGATCGTCAAATCCCCAGTGTTCGCGTTTTACATGAGGAGGAGTCATCGGGCACTTGTCAGCTGCATCACCGCAAAGTGTTACAACCAGGTCCGCATTGTTTAAAATTTCAGTGTCAATGATATCAGAAGTCTGATTGGAGATGTCGATGCCTGCTTCCTTCATGGCCTTTACAGCATTAGGATTTAAACCATGTGCTTCAATTCCTGCACTGTATACATTCCACTCATCACTCAAATGCTGCTTAGCCCATCCTTCTGCCATTTGGCTGCGGCAAGAGTTTCCTGTGCATAGAAAGTAGATTGTTTTTTTAGTCATGTTGAGATTCTCCTTTTAGGTAAGTTTTTTAGATGATCAGCAACCAAATATATAACCCAACTAATGTGATGAACAATGTTGGAATGGTTAGAACAATTCCAGTCTTGAAATAGGTTCCCCAGGAGATTTTTACTCCTTTTAGAGACAATACATGCAGCCACAGCAGGGTTGCCAGAGATCCGATAGGTGTAATCTTCGGCCCCAGATCAGATCCAATGACATTGGCATAAATCAATGCTTCCCGGATCACTCCACTGGTATCCGTGTCAGCAATGGCCAGTGCGTCAATCATAACGGTTGGCATATTATTCATCACAGATGAAAGAATGGCTGCAATGAAGCCCATCCCGATGGTTGCCGCAAACAGCCCCTGGTCAGCTGTCATTTGAATCACATCGGCCAGCACATTGGTAAGGCCCACGTTTCTCAGCCCGTATACCACTACATACATTCCAATGGAGAAAAACACAATTGCCCAAGGTGCCCCTTTAATGACTGTGCGGGTATTCACGGCTGAACTCCTGCGTGCCATTAATAAGAAGAAGATGGCAACGACACCGGCAATGATTGAAACAGGCAATCCAATAAATTCACTTGCAAAGTAGCCAATTAACAAGATTCCCAGTACAAGCCATGACAGCCGGAACATCTTGCTGTCCTTAACCGCTGCAGAAGGTTCCTTCAGATGGGATAAATCATAGTTCTTCGGTATGCTTTTTCTAAAGTATAAGTACAGGACAATGATGCTTGCTGCGAGTGAAAAGAAGTTTGGAATAATCATTCTGGATGCAAACTCCACAAACCCGATTCCAAAAAAGTCAGCCGAAACGATATTAACAAGGTTGCTGACTACCAGCGGCAATGATGTTGTATCGGCAATAAATCCGCTCGCAATGATGAAAGGAAAAACCATTTTTTCATCAAACTTCAAGTTTCTGACCATTGCAAGAACAATGGGTGTCAGAATCAATGCGGCTCCGTCATTAGCGAAAAATGCTGCAACCAAAGCACCCAAAATGGAAACATAAACAAACATTCTTACTCCGCTTCCTTTTGCTGCTCTTGCCATATGCAGAGCTGCCCATTCAAAAAATCCAATTTCGTCCAGAATCAGCGAAATAATAATGATCGCAATGAAAGCAAGCGTTGCATTCCAGACAATGGATGTCACATCAATCACATCATTGAAGTCAACTACTCCTACAATCAAGGCAAGAATAGCGCCCCCACATGCAGACCAGCCAATCGATAATCCTTTCGGCTGCCATATTACCAATATGAGGGTTGCCAAAAATATCAATGATGCCAAAATTATTTGAGTCAAAACATGCTACCCCCCTCTTACTCACAAGAAATTCTTAATCCCTGTTCTTCAAGTTCTTTCAATTTATAATCCTGACTCGGAAGGTGATCCAGTACATCCTTCACCAGCGGGTAGTAGCCGCTCGCTTTGTTCAGAGAATAAATGATCCACTGGCCTCTCCTGGCCTCCCTTACCACATCTGCATCCTTTAGCTTTCGGATATGCTGGCTGATGGCAGGCTGGCTCATTTTAAAAATCTCAACAAATTCACAAACGCAGCAATCATTATTATCCAGGATCTTCAGCATAGTTAACCGCGTTTTATCACCCAATAATTTTAAGATGCTGGCAGCTTTTTCAACTTCAACTGTGGACACTTTCAACGTCTATTCACCTCCCGCTTTACGATATCAATATATAATAATTCACTTATATATGCAACAGGTTTTGATTTTTTTTAAAACTTTACTTAATTTTAATATGTTCCTTTTCAGGTTGTTCATTCATAATACTTTTTGTACTTCTTCGTCGCCTTTTTTCTGAAGCTTATTCTTTTGGGGTCTGGGAATATCCCATCTCATCACCCTTTATTAATTTTAATCACGAAAAAAAAGCCGCCTAGAATTGGCAGCTGTTTTTGGACATCGCACCTATAGTTTAAAATTACAATAGACAGAAACAACATCTCGATATTCTTAATTACTAACTTCCCCTTGATAGCCTTTATCTGCTGTCAAGAATCGATCAAGCTTAATAAACCCTGTGAAGATGAACAGTGATCCAAGAATATTACATATAACCCTAAACCAATGGACGATTTTAAATTCCTTCACCGTTTGCTTAAGGAATTCTATAGAATGGAGGTCAGCACCTTCAATAAACATGATTTCATTCCGTGGCCATTCAAAAAGAATGGAAGCTGCCCCTTCTAATATGATTGCCAGCAGGCTGAGGAGCACCCACTTTCTTGCAGATTTCACTTTCCACACAAAAATTCCTGCCAAAACGCCGGTCAGTATACTTACAAAGCCCAAAGGCGGAAAATAAGTATGTGGACTAGCAACTGCCATCCAGTCCATGGACTGCTCCAATGAAAATGGTACGTTATGAAAAATATTTGGATACACCATAAACGTATTAAGTAAAATGCTCCCCAAAATGATCCACTGAATCCAAAGGTGGGATAAAACCGTATAATACCCTACTTTCTTTGCCATGCAAAAAACTCCTTCTAATCATAAGTTTTTATAGCCTTATCGGCTAATATGCACTCATTATAAGGAGCAATTCTAAATGAATCCTTATGTAGTTCTTAAATAATTCTTAAAAAGCCATGGGGACAGACCCCCTGGCCCAATTTCAAAAAAGAAAGCCAGGGGGACAGACCCCTTGGCCCAATTTCAAAAAAAAGCCATGGGGACAGACCCCCTGGCCCAATTTCAAAAAGAGCCATGGGGACAGACCCCTTGGCCAATTTCAAAAAGAGCCATGGGACCTGACCCCCTGGCTCCTCAAGTTCATTTAAAATCACTAGGAATTTTTACGAGTACATAATTTTCAGTCCACATTTGAGTGGTGGCAATTAGCCTCTTACCTTCTTTTTCAAAGAACAGGCCGGCACCATCTTTTTCTTTAAATTCCCATCCATATGAGGCAACCATTTGTTTAGTATATTCATCAGCGATTGAAATACCTTTATCCTCACTACGTGTGATATACCAAAGAAAGTCCCCATCTACTGAAATTTCAGTTATCTTACTATCCGATTCTTTTAGTTTATCAATAGCTTCATTTGCTGATACATCCTCAACTGGAAGAGAGGGGTAGTGTAATTTACCTGCAAAAATGAACACAACAATAGTTATTATTAATATGCCAAGTATATACCGCACCTTTTTCATCTCATCACCCTTTGTTAGTTTAAATCACGATATATTATTGTATTCTTCTTCAACTAAGCTGTCCCTTCCTCGCAAAGAACGACCACCTAATGACAGCTGGATCTTCTTAATATCACGTTTACATTCTTGTGAGCTCCAAATTCCAATCTTATTTTATATATCAAAAAGGGCATTCAATACAAGAAGTAAGAGCCATAGCAGAATAACTAGGATTCCAAATCTTCCTATTTCATTGCCTTTTTTATCTGCTCTATTCTGGTGTTTTATCCTTCTATATAAGTTTTGGACTTTCTTTTGTTTTTCTCCTTCCACTGTTTAATCTCCCCTTTAAAATCATATCTCCTGGTACAGCGTGAGCAAATAGATGTTTTAGCCATTAAGTAATTTTCAGCAAAAAAGGCGATAATCCTTCTTGGATCAATCACCCATTAGTTTAGTAAGGAACGTAGAAAAAGTGCATTTTCCTTAGTGAATAATACACTCTTCTATTTCAGTTTCCCTTTTTATTTACAACCAAAAAAATACCCAAGCCTGCAACTGCTATTAGCAAAAATAACGCAATTGCAGGCATCCCTAGATCAGAGCCCCAGCTTAATTGCTTATCTCTATCTGTTGTTGCAACGTAAGCAGCAGATGCCTTGATAGAATCAGATAAACTATTTATTGAATAAACAATAACGCCTGTGAGAATGGCTTGAGCTATAAGGAAATAACCTAGTATGTCTCTCATAAACTCCCTCCCCCTTTTACTAAATTATACAGTTTTTTAGCAAGGTGGGGAGCGAAATCCTATTGAACTACTCTCCCATTAGTTAAATAAGATTCAGCTGCCTTATTGACAGCTGGATTTTAAAGCACCTTTTAGTACAAATAACCTTCAGTATTCCTAGAGAGTGTCACCCAAAATACCCGTTGACAATAGGCACCCTTACTCTTATACTTTTTGAAGAATTGAATAATAAAACCAATTTAGGACGTGGATTTTTCTAGAGCTAGCTCTATTTTCGCCACACAATTGTCAGTTGACGGTTGTGTGGCTTTTTTATGTAAAGAAAGGGGCAGAGTAAATGAAAACTTGGCATTATGTACTAATCGTTTTTCTAGGTGGATGCTGCTATGGGGTGTTGTCTACATTTGTGAAGCTTGCTTATGCAGCAAATTATTCGGTAACAGAGGTAACGGGTGCCCAATATTTATTTGGGGTCTTACTTACCTGGGTGCTAGTTATGTTTAGAAAAAAACAAAAAATTTCTTTAAAACAAACTTACAAATTACTATTATCTGGAATTCCGTTTGGTTTGACAGGTGTGTTTTATTATCAGGCGCTGCAGACACTCAATGCTTCACTAGCCATCATTTTTTTATTTCAATTTGTATGGATTGGTACGCTTTTCGAGTGGGTCTTTCATAAGAAAAAACCAACAAAAGGGAAAATCATCTCAATTGGCATTCTTATTATAGGCTCATTTCTAGCTGCGGGCTTACTTGCAAAAAATGAAGTTGCTCTCTCCTTGCATGGGTCTGCTTGGGGGCTGCTTTCGGCTTTAACGTTTACAACTTTTATATTTCTCAGCAGTTCAGTCGGAAAAGATACTCCGCCTGTCCTGAAAAGTGCTTTCCTATCTACTGGTGGTTTAATTGTCGTACTTTTAGTATATCCACCAATGTTTCTAGTTGATTTACCTGTCTTAATGGGCGTCGCCCCGTATGGTTTATTACTCGGCTTGTTTGGTGTTGCCTTACCACCACTTTTATTTTCAATTGGCATGCCCCATATAGGCCCAGGACTTGGCACGATTTTGACTGCTTCGGAGCTTCCAGTAGCTGTAACATTATCGGCACTTATATTAGCTGAATTTGTAAGCTTTTCACAATGGCTGGGAGTTGTCATCATATTAATTGGCATTGTCGCAGGCAATTTAAAACCTAAAGATCGAATAGAAGCTGTGTCTATACAATCCTAATCCATTTCGTGATTTAGAGTTCTCCTTATAATGAATACCGGGCCATGGGGACAGACCCCTTGGCCCAATTTCTAAAAGAGCCATGGGACCTGACCCCCTGGCTCCAAAAACTCAGCCTTATGACAGCCTAATATTAACTTTTATTCAAAACTATTTTCATATATATCAAAAAACTTCGATAATCCCACACCTTGTTCTTGAACATCTTTATCCCCCACAGATAATTGCCACCCATATTGTTTGTATTCTTTATAGTTACTATCACTAACGGGTTCTAGATCAAACTCCTTAGCTGCTGCTGCAAAGGCTTCCTTGTAGTCCAGCTTTGCCTGTTCTAATGCTTTTTTAGAATCTTTAAAAATCGGCATTCCTTCAGCATTAGCTCCTATCTCGTATGCCTTTTCATTACCAAAATCAATGCTTAATTTACTAACATCATAATCATCAACAACTGTTGCTAAGGATTGGTTATCACAAGAAACTAACAAGATGATTGCAAAGCTAATAAATAAGCCCCTCATATATACCTCCATTAATCATGCTACTTTGTTATAACCTTATAGAATAGACGTTTTTCGATAAAATAAGTTTCATAACTATTTTCACTATCCTTCCCCTTTTATAAAAAGAAAAAAAGCTGTTTGATTTCGCAGCTTAATAAAGGAATTTAACTCCCCTTTTCCAGGTTGTCTTGAATAAATTCCCGAAGGACACTTTCGGCATTTTTTAATGTATTTAAAGTTCCTGTTACTTTACTGCCAGGAACCTTTTTGGCAATTGGAATTCCTAAAATTGTTCTTTGGCAACTCCATATAGGAATTCTTAATTGAATCTTATGTCTTCCTAAGTGGGATTCAATTTCTATAAAAACATAAGAGATATAACCAGGCAGAAATTTATCTACACCATCTTTCAATACCTCAATGAGAATTCTTTGGTTTTTCTTTTCAAAACAAGGCTTAAACTCATTTAATAAAGATTCACAATGTACAACAAAACTGTGTTCAACAGCACTAATATAATCCCTTATTTCAATAGAAAATTGGTTTTGTTTATAACTTTGTTGTAAATCTATTAAGTTTTCCATTAATCCTCCAATCGCTATTGAGCTTATCTTCCCGGACCGCATGATCTGCAAGTAATAATCTTAATACATACTTGCTGAAGCCAGTACGGCAATGGTCCACATGATAAGTGTAAAAGATATTGTCAGCAATACTGTATTGATTGCTGTTTTTTCGCCGCTCTTCACCTTTTTCAATATAGAGACTAAATTCAAACAAAACACAATGCACAATATGGGCATCAAAAACCAGCCAACATACCATCCTGCCACAATAAGCATATTTCTCTCCCCCCAATTTTTAAGAGTGCTGACCAGTTGGTTTATTATTTCTGCTTTGATTATAATTAGCTATATATTCCTCAAAATTTCATCGATCAGCTTAAAAGTAAACTATTCCCCAATACCTTTACATGATTAATCATCTTATCTGAACCATTCAGCTTCCACTCCAAAAAGAAAACCACAGACAAACAGGCCCATTACTACTCCGATCATTGTCACTACACCAAGGATCAATTTCACGCGGGAGGCGGCTTCATTGAAATCACTGAAAACCATAATGTAAGTATAGAAACAGGGTAAAAGAAGAAATAGAATGATGAAGGTGTTTAATGAGAAGGTCAAATGAGCCACTACTCCAGATTCGTTCAATAAAAAGCCTATGAATGTAATTAACATTCCGGAACTATAATATTTTGCTAATCTGGGAAGTGATATTGAACGGTTTGTGACATATTTTCCTTGCAAGCTATTCTCACCTTTTCTTCAATAAATGAGCAGGGCAATACACCACTGTCGCTTCTTCTAATTATAATCTATTTGCATGGTTTTTCGTGGTGGACTCACACGGCTTTTTATAAAAAAAGCCGCCTCGCAGCGGCAGCTGATTGAACAGAGGGATTAAACAAATACAAGGCGTTATTCCTTCTTTAATTCGATACTTTCGGTTTCTTCATCCCATTCAACAGTCATTGTAATCACAGTATTTTGTTGGATAAAGGCACACCCACTGCACATATCTCCAAAATCCTGACTTTGCAGAACCCCGCCATTAGATAAAGTTCCCATTCCCTCGGTAATTCCAGACTCTGCTTCAATACGATATTTAATTTCTTTACCTGTAATACTTTTTAGATTACTCCCTTCATACTTTAATGTGAAGTTTTGTTCCTGTGTGTCTTCTGTCTGTATCACTCTGATTTTTCCATACCAGTTTTGACTTGCGCCCTCAAAATACAATGTCTTAGATTGGCAAGCAGTAAGAAGGATTATTGTTATAAAAAGAAAAGCAAAGAGCCTTCAAAATAATTCCCCCCTAAACCCATTTGGGATATTTTAACACAAAATTCTGTAATTGACTTATAAACTGCGCAATGAGTCTACACGTAATGCAATGGTTGTTATCCCGAAATAATCGATTCCCTCCCTGAGGCTAAAGAGACAAACAGAGACAGGTCTCCGATCCAAACAAAAAAAGAGCCAGGGGGTCTGTCCCCATGGCTTACCTCGGCTTATTTCCATTCACAAACCATAGTCAATTGATTCCCCTTTAGTTCAGCTGAGATTTTGCCGTTCATTTTTTCCATCAGGCTTTTGGCAATGGGCAGTCCGAGGCCGGTTCCTTTGCCTGTCCGGGTTTGGTCGGCTTTATAGAACCGGTCGAACATGTGGTGTACGTCCTGTTCACTCAGTTTGTCGACGGTGTTGGAAATTCTCAATACAACCGCTGCATCCCTTTCTTCAAGCCTGATGGACACATTCCCTGTTGAGTACCGAATCGCGTTGACCACTAGGTTTTCCACGACTCTTTTAACAGCAGATGCATCGGCATCGATCATGATTTCATGATCAGGAATATGGATGTCCGGCTCTATGTTTCTCTTTTTGAATTCCTCATAAAATCCTAATAAAGCGTCTGCGATCAAGTCATTGGATCTGACCCTCTCCAGCTTCATCGGGTAATCGGTTTGTTCGATGATCGACAGCTCGAAAAAATCTTCCAGGAGGGTTTTTAATCTTCCTGCACTATTTTTTATCGTTGCGATGTATTCCTTTTTCAACTCGGGGCTTAGTTCATCGGATTCCAAAAACTGAATATATCCCAGAATCGAGGTCATCGGCGTGCGGATATCATGTGAGATATGAGAGATGGCCTGTTTCAGCTCATTTTCCGTTGAGCGCTTGACTGCCTCTGCTTGTTTCGTCTGGTCAATCTGGTTATTGATTTCCTTTGCCAGCTCCTCAAAATGGCGGTCATGATAGCTGATATCGACCTTCTTGGCTGTTTTATTTTGGTTTAATTCCCGCAGCTGCCAGGCTGTCCGTTTGATTTCTTTTTTCAGCAGATAGAAACGGGTGAGGACAATGGCGAATGCAATCAGGACAATGATGAACAGATAGAGCATTGGACCTCACCCGCTTTCTGGTTACTTGATTTCTTTTCGTTTAAAAATATAGACGCCTATTCCCCAAAACAGCAGGAACGTCAGAATGGGAATCGCTACTATGAAAAACAAGTCACTGCTGTTCAAGCTGTTCACGATGCTGATGTCATAGATCAGCTTAAAAACAGAATGATTGAGTATCGGTTCAAAAAACGGCACTTTGGCTGCCAGCATTTGCAGCGGCCAGTCAGCAAAAATAAAGAATAGCAATAAAAACCCTATCGTTTTTCCGCTGTCCGTGAACAGGATCGAAAAAATAGCCATGATGGAGGCAAAGGCCGCTCCGTATAAAATAATCAGCCCTATGGTTTGAAGATAATAGGAGAGGTCAGGCATACCGTCAAATCCAAAATAGACAGCACTCGCCCCTGTCATCACAACAGGTAAAATCAAAGATATGATGACCGCTCCAATGGAAAACACGATTAACTTCGCAGAGTAGATACTCAGCCTGCTTTTTCCTGAAGATACGATGCTTTTCATCGTCCCCATGGAGTATTCACTCGTAATAAAGAAACCGGCGAGAATACTGGGGATCAGCTTCACTATATTGGCATGCGGCCCAAGAATGCTTTCCCGGTAGAAATCACTTACTGCCGGCAGGCCTGTAGCGCCATTGTCGAATTCTAGAAGAGGAAACAGCACTGCTGCAGCAAGCAGCATCCAGCTCAGGAATCGGAATGATCGATCTTTCTTTAATTTATACCACTCTGTTCTCACTAAGTTACCCATGCTGGACACCCCCGATGCGATTGGTGAAATATGTCTCCAAATCTTCTCCCATCGGCATGAACTCTTCGATGATCAAGCCTTCATCGGTTAACATTTTGGAAACTTTTCCTGGTAGATCAACAGAGGCGAACAGTTTAATTGTACCTTCAGGCATCACTTCAAAATCAGGCGCAGATAACCTGCTTTCTATGATCGTTGCCGCCTTGCTTGGATCATCTACTTTGATATGCAAGTACTGCTGGCATTTTTCTTGAAGCTCTTTCGCAGATAACTGTTCCAGCAGCTCTCCTTTATGGATGATGCCATAATGAGTGGCCAATAAATGCAGCTCGCTTAAAATATGGCTTGAAATCAAAATCGTGATGCCATATTCCCTGTTCAGTTTTTTCAGCAGTTCGCGGATTTCCACAACCCCCATAGGATCCAGCCCATTAATAGGTTCATCCAAAATCAAAAACTCAGGATCTCCGAGTAAGGCAATCGCCAGTCCGAGGCGCTGCTTCATTCCTAAAGAAAAATTCTTCGCTTTCTTTTTTCCTGTATCCTGCAAACCAACCAACTTAAGCGTTTTGTCGATGCATTCTTTGCCTGGTATGCCTTTCAAAAGGCGGTGTGCTTCCAGGTTTTCCTTGGCCGTCATCTGAGGATATAAGGCCGGCCCTTCAATAATGGTTCCGATTCTCTTTCTGGCCTCGATGATATCCGGTTCATTGTTTTTTCCAAATAACTCAAATGTCCCCGCGGTTGGATACGCAAGTCCTGTTATCACCCGGATCAGCGTGGATTTCCCTGCCCCATTCTGTCCGATGAAACCATAAATGGAGCCTTTTTTTATTTTTACACTCACTTTATCGAGCGCCATATTCTTTTGATATTTCTTCGACAGCTGGCTGGTCGTCAATACATAGTCATTCATGAAGAGTTTCCTCCTTACGTCATTATTCAACTTTGAACACTCTTATACTATAAGAAGGAAAACATAAGAAACCCTTAAGCAAATCCTTAAGAAAACCTTAAGATTTGAGCTTGTAGCCCATTCCCCAGACCGTTTCAATATACTCTTCATCACTATTTGCTTTCGCCAGCTTGCCCCTGATATTGCTCAAATGGACATTGATCGTATTTTCATCTCCGTGGTATTTTTCATTCCACACGCTCTCGAACAAATTCGCCTTGGAAAAAACCTTATGAGGGGACGACACCATCAGAAGCAATATATCATATTCCCTGGCCGTCAATTTAAGCTGAATCCCATTCACGCTCACAGTCTTAGCGTCCACATCCACAACAATATCCTTATAGGTCAATTGATTCGTTACCGGCGTACCCGACAGGTCCCGATATCTTCTCAGGCATGAATCAATCCTGGCAGAAACCTCTTCAATATCGAAAGGCTTGGTTATGTAATCATCAGCCCCGGCTCTTAACGCATGGATCTTTGACTGAGTCTCAAGCTTCGCCGAAATGATGATCACGGGGATATTGCTCTCATTCGTCACCTTTTTCAGGAGCTCTTCACCGGATAATCCAGGGAGCATCAGATCAATCAGAATCATATCCCACTTCCCGGAATCCAGGTAAATCAATGCTTCCGTTCCCGAATAAGCCGGCTTCGGCGAATAGCCGCTTTTGCTCACAATATTGCACAGCAGGCGATTAATGTCCTCATCGTCTTCGATAATCAAAATATGTACCGTATCATTCATTGTAATCATCCTTATATTTATTAACCTTATCATTTATTGAATGGCGGGGAATGTCAAGTTGGCCGAAGGCTGTGAGGAAGAAGATGTTTTGTCCCTAAGTTCCGGAAGCTCAGTGGCTTATTCTGTGGTACGCTTTTCGTCATTATATAGTAAATACTATGTCAGAGGCGGAACACTTTCCAATGAATATTATGAGATTTCCTCCCCCCTCAGGCTAAAGAGATTAAAGGAGACAAGGTCCCCAGCCCAGCCACAAAAAGAGCCAAGGGGTCTGTCCCCTTGGCTCTTACTTATGCTCTATTATCTGAATAAGATTACCACAGTTATCGTCGAAAACAGCTATTGTATTGTCACCCATCTTTGTCGGCTCCATTGTAAAATTGACACCATGCCTCAACAATCTTTCATACTCTTTTTGAACATCTGTGACTCCAAACATTGTTGCTGGAATACCTTGCTCTAGTAATTTCTTTTGATAATCTTTGGCAGCTGGATTGTCATTGGGTTCAAGTATAAGTTCAGTACCGTCTTGGTTTTCTGGAGAAACTAGCGAAATCCATCTAAATTCACCAACTGGAACGTCATGTTTTTTTACAAACCCAAGCGTTTCTGAATAAAAATTTAGTGCCTTATCTTGATCGTCTACAAATAAACTGGTAACAATGATTTTCATATATTAATCCTCCTATGGTGATATGCACAATTTAGTTGTGAATTGGCCGTACGTTCTTCAAAAATCTTATTTCTATATTGCCATTTACTGAACTATTCGAGCACATTATCTAAACTTCGTAAATTTTTGTTAATTTATTCTTATTTCTTGTATATTACTCAATCCAACCTTTCAGCAAGTCTTTAAGTGGTTCATTGTCGAACTTAAGTACTCGATATTTCCCCTTTCGTATTGATTTTAAAAGGCCTGCCTCTTCCAATACAGAGAGATGCTTAGCGATCCCTTGACGAGAAATGGAAAGATTGTGTTCCACGATAAGACGGGATGTAAGTTCATACAACGTCATCTCATTGCGTTCGGATAGTTCGTCTAATATTAGTCGCCGAGTCGAGTCAGCAAGTGCTTTGAAGGTTGCGTCTCTTTCCCATTTCATATTTCGATTATACGCAACCATCAAGTTGCGCGTCAATAGTAGGCAACCAAAAAGTTGCATGAAGTTTAGCAGCATAGCAAGCTAAAGCCATATACAAGGGTTTTATCAATCACAGAAATATCAATTATATTTCAAATAAAGTTTATTAATCCTCATCGTACCAACATTCAGAGATCGCCTTGGATGTTACTACTTATTATTACCCCATTGATACTCCATTCCTCTTTTCAGTCACTCTACTTTAAATTTCTTGGGTTATTTCTCTTAAAAACTGTTTCCTCTTCTCATCTGTTGTTAAGTTGACTCCAGAAAAATGAATCCATTTAGTGTATTCATTTTTAATTCCCAGGTCAGCTAAAGTTCGGTTAATAAAGACTCCCTGAATAGCATTTCCTCCTTCAGACTCAATATAATCTTTATCCGTTGTAGAAGTTGAAATCACAGTTGTTTTTTCTATATTTGTCAATAACCCTTTCAGAGTACCCGTTGTTTTATCCTCCAGGAAAGCGAAGCCGCTCAACATCACTTTATCAATAAATCCTTTTAAAATAGCAGGTAAGTCCCACCACCAGACAGGAAATATAAAAATCAACTCAGTTGCCTGGCTTAATTTTTTTTGATATTCCTTAACTAATTCATAAGGTGTTTCTCCTCTACTAAATTGCGCCAATTCTTCAGCTGTAAATACGGGATTAAACCCATCTTTATAAAGATCGATGACTTGAAATGTTTCTTTCTTAGCTTCTAAGTCTTTTGTGATAGAAGTTAGGATTGCATGATTATAGCTTCCTTCCCATGGATGTGCATAGATAATTGTTTTCATTTCTGTTCACATCTCCCTCATTTGGTTTATTTTGGTGTACATTCATTTTATTGTATGCTATAACCTTCTACAAGTACGGTAATTTAAGTGCGATACTAACCGAAAGGAGAGTGTTTAATGGAACAAGAATCTTATGGATTTAAAGGTGATTTGAAGAATACTGGTTTTGGATATACTTTGTCTTTAATTGGTGGAAAATACAAAATGACCGTTTTATATGCTTTATATTTAAACAATAACCCGATTCGCTATAACCAGTTGAAACGGATGCTTGGCAATATTTCTTTTAAAACATTAACCAATACACTAAAGGAACTTGAGGGCGATCAACTAATTCATCGAAAAGAATATCCTCAAGTGCCTCCAAAAGTAGAATATAGTTTATCTGAAAAGGGTTTATCACTGATTCCTGTATTAGACGCCATTTGCTATTGGGGAGAGGAACAATTGGATAAAAAAAAAGGACGTCACGAAGCTATAGATCTAGGCTGTTTAAGATTAAATACGAAACAGAAACGCTTGGATATTTAAATCCAAGCGTTTCTGTTTTAATTGCTATTTAATGGGAAGCAAAGGCTTCTTTATAATATTCTCTTAACTCAACTGCATTGTCTTTCCATTCAACTGGTTTTCCGTGGATAATCTGGCCAAGGACATCCAGACATCTGTGCCATCCTGAAGCCACATACATTGCCATTTCCTTATCATCAAAAACATGGCTGAAGATCATTTTACATCCTTCACCTTCTTCTAGCAGTGAAATTTGCACCAAATCATCCATTTCACGGAATTCGAAGATATAGGGTACTTTAAATTCAGTTATGACCGCTTCATATGTTGATCCTTCACCGTCATCAAAGGCAATCTTCCCACCTGTTCTCAGGTCCATCACTCCTGTCGCGAAAGGGTACCATTGAGAGAAGTCGCTGGGCTTCGTGATGACAGCGAAAACCTCCTCGCGGCGATAAGGGAAATAACGTTTAAATCTTAAAGCATAGCGGCCACTTGTTTCATACAGTGTGCCATATTCATTCATATTAGTCCCTCCATATATATTTTTAAAAGCTGTTAGTTTTATTCTTCGTCTAATGCTGTAACCATTGCTTCTCACTTCAATCTCCAAGCACCTTCTGCCTGCGGCGGATACTCTTACCGTTCTGAGACAACGTTCCTCCCCCTTTATTGTACTTCCTGCAAAAGAAAGTTACCTTTAGCATTATCTCGAAATTAACAAGCTTACACCTATTATCCCATAACTGAAGCTTCAACTAACCTGCCCCAAAGTACATCTAGCTTTATTACTAGCTGTCTCATTGTTGTATAGGAAAATATGTCACCTGCTTCTGTAATCTATCCCACTGAAAAGGCGCATTATCTCCTGTTAAAATTTAAAGTAACTGCTGCAAACATGCTGAATCCCTTTAGCATAAGGATCTGCCGTCATCATGTCATGCAGCCGTTTCGCTTCTTCTGTAGCATTTTTCAATAAGTACCCATGCTTTACCGCTTTCAGCATCTCTATATCATTCCCGCTGTCGCCGAACGCAAATGCATGATCAACAGAGATTCTATGCTGTTTCATTACGAAATGAACTACTGCCCTTTTACCTGTATTTTGTGGAATGAAATCCACATCAAATGCATTTTCGGGATCTCCAGCTAAAGGATTGCAGCGGTTAATATTGAAGTTTATTCCGCTATTTCGTGCCAGTTGTTTTATGATATTTAAGTCATATTTAACCCTCGCACTATCTTCTATAAAATAATAATAGTTCATTTTAAAGGATTTTTGGCCAAATTGGGTTTGTTTTCGCAGCTGTATCCCATATAGCGATCTTAGATCATTAATAAGTTCTTCAACCACTCTATGGCTGAATCCAGATTTTTTAATTCTTTTTTCCCACTCTTGATTTTGATAGAAATTTCCGCCGGAATCGATTTCCCATAATTCTGTTCCTAGATTGGAGGCAATAAAATGTGGAAGGAAGTTAATCCGGGCTGCTCTCATTTTCTTATGGATATCATCCATACTGCTGCCTGTTACCCAGCCAATTTTGATATTTTTCTTATGAAGAAGCCTTTCAAGATACTGTTCAAGTTCATATAAGTCTTTTAACTGCCAATCTTTTAGCTCATGAGGAAAATAGGTTTCATCAAAATCAAATACCATTAAGTAGTCAGGATTTCCGCTGGAATGATACACTTTTAATGTCACGTTTCATACCTCCCTGTTCTATGCTGCTTATAGGATATATGCAGGGAACGTTCCCAGGTCAATATTTTTTTAGGGGTAAATAAAATGACTACCATTATAGATATAGCTCGGCTAAGCGGCGTTTCTAAGTCCACGGTATCTCGTGTCCTCAATAACCATCCTCATGTTTCAGAAGACAGCCGAACAAGAGTGATGAAAGCAATAGAAGAATTGTCTTTTGTCCGAAACGCACGGGGGGTCCATCTCAGAACACAGTCAACAAAAACGATTGGTGTGACGATCCCGGTCCTGGATCATCCCTATTTCAGCCCGCTGGTTGGCATGATTGCAGCGAAATGCAGGGAGATCGGATATAAGATAGTGATTTTCCAAACGTTTTATTCTATGGATGAAGAAAACGAGATTTATGAGAAGTTAGCTGAAAATGAGATGGATGCGGTGATCATCACCCATACTTTATTAGGTGAGAAGGAGATAGAACAGAAGGTCAGAGATAAGATAGCATTTATTTGCAATGAACCCCTTCAATCAAGACATTTAGACGTCTTTTCACTCGATGAAAGGGATGCGGTTTATTCGGCTGCGCATTACCTGCTTAAGGAAGGACGCAGTCAACTATTATTCTGTGCAGATGAAGAAAGAACTCCCCTTCAGCAAAAAAGATGGGAAGGGTTCAAACAAGCTCACCTGGATTTAAATAAAGTATGTACTGGCCGGCAAAAGATAAGCGGGTACTCTACAATTGAAGAAGGTATACTGCTTGGCAATGAAATTTTTTCAAGTCATTGCAGCTATGATGGAGTTCTTGCAGGCAGTGACTTTTTAGCAGCAGGCTTACTATCCTCCGCTAAAAACCATGGTGTTTCTGTTCCAAAGGATTTTTCAATTATTGGTTTTGACAACCATCCAATTTGCCTGACAACTTCCCCTGAGCTTTCCAGTATTCAAAATCAGACTGATAGGATGGTCAGCGATTTGATTACCTGTTTACAGGACAGACTTGGGGGCAAAGAGCCTCCTGCTGTCAGAAAAATGTATAAAGGGGACCTCGTGATCAGGAAAACTTAATATGGAAAATTTCTCTATCTGGCAAAAAGCTTGTATAATATGATCATCATTGTATGAAAGGACTGAACTATGCCCAGATATCAATATCTTAACCCCGCATAAGAACATACTGGAGGTGAAAATATTGATTAAAGACCTTAGCACAAAAAGATTACTATTAAGAAAAATGCAAGTATCAGACTCAGAGCGATTGTTCCAAATCTGGTCCAATCCAGAGGTCACTAAGTTTATGAATATTGATAGGCTCACTGACAAAAATCAGGCCGAAGAAATGATTTTATTATTAGACAAACTATCAAAAGAAAACACTGCACACCGCTACTCAATAATTGAGTTAGAATCTAATGATATTATTGGATCCTGCGGTTTTAACATTTTAGACTTTGAAAATGCAAAAACTGAGATTGGCTACGAAATAAGTAAAGATCATTGGGGCAAGGGATATGCTCCTGAGGCTATTAATGGTTTAATACAATTTGCCTTTAACGATTTAAAACTTAATCGAATCGAAGCAAAAGTAGAACCAGAGAACGCCAACTCAATTAAGGTCCTGAAAAAGTTAAATTTCCACTTTGAAGGAACAATGAGAAAAGCGGAAAAATCCAAAGGACGATTTGTTGATCTCAACCTATTTTCTCTGCTGGCAGCAGATTAAAGAGCCAAGGGGACAGACCCCTTGGCTCTTTACCAATGTGTCTGAAGCTTATTACCATTTAAATCATAAAAGGTGAAAAAAGCATGTCCATTATCTTCTTGTATTTCATCCACCTTAACACTATGATCCTTTAAGTGCTGGTGAAATTGAGTCAGTTCTGGACTGGTAAATGCAACGCTAAAGGCAGCTTCTTTATTGAGTGTAAAATGGGCAAAGGTTTCTTCTTCAGCAGGAACTAGAATGATTAAAAAAGGTCCTTCGTTAATGTTAAAAATGGCAAATGGATCATCTGTAATGGTTAATAATTGAAGCCCTAATACATCCCTGTACCATTGTGCAGACTGGTCTAAATCTCTAACTGGGATTCTCATATAATGTACTTGGTCAATGAAAGATTTACTCATCATTTACCTCTCCTTTTTTTATGGGGTATAAGATATCAAAATCAAATGTCTGAATTTCATGAGCTGGTACGTCAAACGGATTTAATGCATCAAGGCGATTGGGTTCAAGAGAAAAAGCATCGGCATCAAGATCAATCTGATATCCTTCTTCTTTAATCCATTCCCTTAAATAATGATATCTCCGATCCATCTCTGCTCTGCTAAAACAACAGCAATCCATTTTCGCATACTTTCTTTTTGGTATGGTGAAGCAACTAAACTCTTGCGGTATATGGGTAATGTTAGTCACTTTAACTCCTACCCAGAGGTCAATTGTTCCGTCTGATTTCACCATATTTCCTTGATCATAAAAGACAATTCCTTCGTTTTCTTCCACTATAATAGAATCATTGGAAGATATCATATGGGTTAGTTTTTTCCATGCCTTACGGACTTCCTTCCCTGCCTCAAAGTTTTCCATATGCCCATTTACTTTTAAAGCCAGCATTTTAAACTCTTCAATGATAACTGTCTTAACTTCCAGTTTTCTGCTTATCTGATGCTTCTCCCGCTGGCCTATGAGAACTTGCAATGATTGAGGTGTTCGCTGTGGATGAAAATCTTCTATAGGAAAATGGTTTCTTACCGCTCTGTCACCCATACAATTCGCTCCTTTCTATAATAGGAATATAGATTCGCACACTCATGCGAGCGTTAGATGGACTTACATCAGAGGAATGATATTGAGCATACCACTGCCTGGAATCATCGAGAATATATGTTCCTCCACTTACGATCCACCGGTGAACAATTTCTAAAATACCCGCAAGTGTTCCATATGCCCTAGTTTCCATCACAGCAAATAACCCGCCGCCCAATATCTTTTGATTCATACGTTGAGTGTTAATATCTTCATGACTTAAATAATTGGTAATGCCATATTCACTCCAATGCTCCAAGTCATTTTCAGAATCATAGCTGTATGAAAAGTAAAGCTTAGCGCTAGAATAGTCTATTGGGGGATTTGATTTTAACCATTCAGATAAATTCTTATCTGCCTTCTCCTGACATGCATGTCCGTAAACCCTGCTATACCCGACCCGAAAAGGTTCTGTTTCCTCTACTGTAATCATCTCAGGCTTTAACTGGCGTTCTATCGGCAAATATAGTTTCATTCGAACAAGTTTTTCATTAAAGGTCATGTACTCTTCCAAATACGTATGTGTACCTTCATTAAACGAACTTTTAGGCAGCCACTCTGAATACATTTGATTCCATAACGAAAGAATACTGGAGTCATTAGTTGATGTTGTTACCCCTACTGCATACATTCCACCCTGAATCCTTTTAAAATACATTCCGGCTATGGAATAAACAACAGGATCTTCAATAGATATCATGATTTCATATGCATATGGTTGAGATATCTTATCGAAAGCTTCATCGTATTCTATATTTCGTCCAAGGATCCTCAATTTTTTCTGTTTTATATCAGATGCTTGAACTAGCTGTTGAACGGCCGCAAGGGCATCCTTTTCGATTCCTTCTAAACGGTCTGATCTATGTATATAACTTAATACCGCCATGTCTTTCAGCTGAATAACCTTTATGTCCGGGTATCTATCAAATAGCTCACGGCTCTCCAGATAATTAATCTTTTCGTATAAGTCAATCCGCTCAAAGCAAAAAAACATCTCTGATTCTTTATATACTTTCGGGGTAATGCCAACTATTTTCTTAAATGTCTTTGTAAAAGATGCCTGTGATTCAAAACCAATATGGATAGCTATATCAATGATCGTGCGATTAGAGTATTTTAGGTGGTCTGACGCGATGCTGATTCTTCTTCTACGCATATAATCTTTTACCGGATGCCCAGTAAGAGAATAAAACATACGGTATAGATGCGGGAGTGACATGGAGGCGATTTTTGCAACTTCTTCTAACTCTATTTTCTCTTCAATATTTTCTTCAATAAAATCTATTGCCGCTTGAACACTAACTAAATAATTCATTATTCACCACCTTTCATTCCAGGAAGATTATGTAAGAATAACTCCTTGACTGTAACTATAACAAAGATATAGATTTTACTTTTGTCCTTTTTTATCAAAAACTAATTATTTCATCAGCCTAGCATTCTCCGCTTCATGCTTTAAGTACGGCTTGTAGTTTATTGGCAGTAATTGCCTACTCCGTGTAACTGCTAGACTAAAGTGAACAGTTTTTGCTCGACAAAAATGAACACTTTTTCACCCATAATAACCTCCGTTAGGCTATGATGATTTTTAAACATCGTGCTAGCTGGAGGAATCGAAAGGTGGAAAAACTAGTTTTGTATATCAAAGTAAATCAACTAAGGGGAAGAGGCTTTAAAGTCGCAGCTATCTCTAAGAAATTAGGAATATCAAGGAACACCGTCTATAAATACTTGGAGATGTCATTTGATGAAGCAACAGATTGGGTTTCTACACTTAAGACAAGAAGCAAGAAGTTGGATCCCTATCGGGATCTCATCCTTACGTGGCTAAAAGAACATCCCGATCTTTCCTCAGCTCAAATTGAGGACTGGCTGAAGGAAAAGAACCCATCCATCACAATTGGAAGCAGCACCCTAAGAAGTTATGTAAGTGACTTGAGAGATACTTACCATATCCCAAAAGTAATTCGGACACGTGATCATGAAGCAGTAGAAGAACTTCCTATGGGTTTGCAGGCACAGGTAGACTGGGGAGAAATGAAAGTTAAAAATACGGAGAATAAAGAAGTGAAACTATACTTTATATCATTCGTTCTATCTCATTCCAGATATAAATATGTGGAGTGGCAAGACAGACCGTTTACCACAAGAGATACTATCCGTTGTCATGAAAGTGCTTTTCAGTACTTTGGAGGAATGCCGGAAGAAATGGTTTATGACCAAGACCACTTGGTTACAGTAAATGAAAATGCCGGAGATCTCATTCTTACAGGAGACTTTCAAGCTTATAAGCAGGAACGTGGTTTCAGAATTTATCTATGCAGGAAAGCAGATCCTCAAAGCAAAGGAAAGATAGAAAATGTGGTCAAGTTCATCAAAGGGAACTTTGCCAAAAGCCGAACCTTCTTCAACCTGGAGAGCTGGAATGAAAAGTGCCTTGCCTGGCTTGAAAGAACAGGCAACCAAAACGTACATAACACGACAAAAAAGAGACCGGCTGAAGTGCACGCCCTGGAAAAGCAACACTTAAGACCAGTCTCATCCCTGCTCTCTATTGAGAGCAACCTAAATAACAGTATAACAAGGACTGTCCATAAGGACAATGTAATTAAATACAAATCAAACCGATATTCCCTGCCGCTCGGAACCTTCCGGCCAAAGGGTGACAATACCGTTTATATTGAAGTAAAAGAAAATGAGTTGATCATTACGGCCACTCCGCAAGGAGACATTCTTGCCCGTCATCGATTATGTCTGGGAAAAGGAGAATTGATTAAAAACCGGAACCACGGAAGAGATCGTTCCAAAGGAATTGAAGCTTATAAAGAAACTGTTATACGTCAATTATCAAATCCTGATCAAGCAAAACAATTCATCCAAGAGGTTGGTTACCGATATCCAAGGTACATGAGAGACCATCTCCAAATCATTCAACATACGATTAACCAGTATCGGCATGTCATTGATGACGCCCTTATCCAATGCGTTAAAGAACATCTTTGGAGTGCGAATGATCTTCGTGATGTCGCTCAACACCTTCACCGATTGACAGAAAACGAATTCTTTCCTCCCCCTACATTCCAGGAAATGAAGAAGAACACCACCGTCATAAAAGCCACTGCACAAACAAGGGAACTGTCAACGTATGTAGAGATTATGGGGGGACCTAAATAATGACACGATCGGTACAGCAGCTTCAAGAATACTTCCGCCATCTTCGGATGGCGGAAACAGCAAATGAATTGCCCATATTGCTTCGAAATGCAGAAAAGCACTCGTGGACTTATCTGGAATTTTTAGAGGAAACACTATCCTTTGAACTGAAGCGCCGCGAGGAGAAAAACAGGGAAAAGAGACTGAAAAAGGCTAAGTTTCCTTATTATAAAACACTTGATGAGTTTAAGATTGCCGAACAGCAATCTCTCAGCACCCGTCAATTAGAGCAACTAAAAGAACTGACGTGGCTTGAACAGCAATACAATATGATTCTTTTGGGCCCGCCTGGTGTGGGTAAAACCCATATTGCGATTGGCCTTGGACTGGAAGCCATTCAAAACGGATATAAAGTATCCTTTTACACAATGGGAGAACTAATAAATATCCTTAAGACCCAGGATTATCTCCGTAAATCCCAGCTTCAACTTAAAGCTATAAAAGAAGCAGATCTTATCATTGTAGATGACTTAATGTATATGGCTATGGATCAACGAGAAGCTAATCTATTCTTTCATCTTATTAACGACTTGTATGAACGAAGTTCAATCATTCTTACATCAAACAAAGGGCCTGAACAATGGGGAGAGTTGATGGGAGACAAAGGAATAACAACAGCCATATTAGACCGGCTGCTTCATAAAGTTGAAGTGATTCATTTAAACGGAGAAAGTTATCGAATTAAAAATCGGAGAACAATTTTTGAGGCAAAAAGTGTTCAATCTTAATGAGCAGAAACTGTTCAAAACTACTTGACGGTTACACTCCGTAACAAGATTGCTGAATCACTCTTCAATTAACCTGTCCCATTTGTTAAATAAGATCCAGCCGCCTGAAATGGCAGCTGGATCTTAAAGTAATGCACCCGTTTGTTTAAGTACATTTTTTCACATACTTCAAATGATTTAGTTCCCACAATCATTGTGACTGCAAATTTTTCTCCATTCATCTTTTTTCACCTAGCTGGCCTTTTTGGGTTTATTTTGATTTAATACCTGCACCACAAAGAGGTATGACTATTTTTTCAGCCAATTTCTTTCCATATTTTAAATAACCGGCATAGTTGGTCGCTGATGTCACTTCAACATAAAAACCTATTTCACTAAGTTTCTCCCGTGCTTTTAGAATCTCATCTTCTTGAATCTCAATAAATGTACCATTTGTTTCCCGTACAGCTTCTAAAATTTGTTTGGAACGCGCTGGTGCAGCAATAGCTATCCCTTCCGCTAAAGTACCTCTATTCGTAACAGGTTGTGCTGATTTCTCTCCAGTTTGGTAAGCTTTCACAAGAGGCGCACAGTTCTCCGCTTGAATGGCAACGATTTTCGGTATTTTATCAATTAATCCATTTTCAAATAACTCTTTAAAGCCATAATACGCACCTAGGAGAAGCGTACCGTTTCCAACAGGAATAATTAAAGCATCAGGCGCACCATTTAATTGTTCATAAACTTCATAGGCATATGTTTTCGTTCCTTCATAAAAATAAGGATTATACACATGACTTGCGTAAAAAACTTTTTCTTCATCTACTGCTTTTTGTGCCGCAGCTGCAATGTCCTCTCGTGTACCACTGATCTCTTTAATCGTTGCTCCATGGGCTTTTATTTGAGCGATCTTTTTCGGTGAAGTTTCATCACTTAGATATATATCACAGGCAATATCACAACGTGCTGCATAAGCTGCAATGGCGGTTCCTGCATTACCGCTACTATCAGCAATTACTTTTGATACCCCTAATTCTTTTGCCTTTGTCATCAAAACGACGGCTCCTCGATCTTTAAAGGATAATGTAGGCATCATGTAATCAACTTTTACATACGTATTTGGCTCCATAGGATCTAGAACGATTAAAGGTGATTGACCTTCACCCATTGTCACGGATTCCCATGTCTTAGAATCTTTTGCGAATGGCATGGTTTCAAAATAACGCCATAATGAGTTTGGATAGTTATTCCAAGTTGCAATATCAACTTTTGGGGTATCTTTTATTATGTTTAATACTCCGCCACATTCACATTTCCATAGAGTTGGTGTAATATCATGCTTTTTGCCACAACTGTTACAAATAAATTGTCTCATCATTTATCAATCCTTTCGAATAATTTTTTATATGAATTAGACTTTTTTATACAAAATAGGTAAAAAAATATAACTAAATATATGCTATGGCATCAATTTCAATTTTGAATCCAAAATGTAATTCATTAGTTGGTACAACGGTACGAGCTGGTTTATGTCCACCGAAAAATTCCTTATAAACAGCATCTACTTTATCCCATAATTTCACATCCGGAATATATAGTGTCATACGCAAAATCTTCTCTTTTTTACTTCCAGCTGCTTCTACAATCATTTCCACATTCTTAAGTGCTTGTAATGTTTCTTCTTCGACGGTGCCAAATGTCTTTTCACAGGTTTCTGGATTAATGGCAAATTGCCCTGATACATAGACAGTGTTCTGATGAACTGTTGCTAATGCATAGTGTCCATTTGATTTTAAATTTCCTACTTCAAAGATGCTTTTCATTTATTTCTCCTTAACTTGATTTATTTTTGATTTCATCCAAATAACTATAAACTGTCACTTTGGAAATGCCTAACAAAGATGCGACCTTCTCAACCGATCCTTTCATTAAAAAAATGCCTTTTTCGTCCATAAATCTTATTAATTCAATCTTTTCATGGCGTTTCATGACTGGATGAACACTATTTTGAATGATTTGTTGAATCAATTGATCCACTATTCCTTCAACATTTTCAATATCATCATCTGATTTTGTTTCCTTCTCTTGAACTTCAACCTGTGTAGAAAGAAAAGTATTCATAAATTGTTGCATTTGATTCAGTGCTTCAACATCAAAATTTATACAGAAAGCACCAATCACTTTTTGCTTGGAATCACGTATTAATGAAGTCGAAGAACGAATAGTACGCTTATCTTCTGTTACATATGTATAACCTGCTAGATAATCTTCTTTAAAATCTTCTGATTGTAATACAGTCTTCACTAGATGATCAAATGATTGACCGATTTCTCTTCCTGTAACATGGTTATTTACTGTAAACATTACAGATGCTTGAGGGTTCGTCAAATTATGAATAACGACTTCACAGTTTGGTCCAAACATTTTTGCAGTAGATTTTGCTATAGGGATAAAACTCTCTAATACTTTCTTAATTTCTTCCATGTCTAACTACCTCATTTTTTAAATTCCTTTCAATT